>JAFWEA010000098.1 GCA_017543005.1 Solobacterium sp.
ACCACAGCCTGATAGATCGAAGCGGCGATGTCACCCGTCCGGGCCCCCTGGTTGATCAGCGGCTGGACATCACTCTTGGCAAACACGCCGCAGCGGCTGGCAATCGTGTAGGTCTTTTCCGCTTTCAGGGCGCTGGCATCCATCTCATCCGGGCCCATCTTCAGCAGGGTTGCCATCTGGTCGATAAAAGCACCTGTGCCGCCGGCACAGCTGCCGTTCATGCGTACTTCCGTACCGTTGGTCAGGAAGAGGATTTTGGCATCCTCCCCGCCCAGTTCAATGATGCAGTCCGTCCCCGGAGCCAGCCGGTTCGCCGCCACCCGGGTCGCAAAAACTTCCTGTACGAACGGGACGCCGCAGCTGTCTGCCAGGCCCATTCCGGCTGAGCCGGAAATCGCCATGACGGCCCGTCCGGAAGGAATATAATCTGCTGCGATCCGCCGCAGCAGTTCGTCTCCTTTTTCGAGTATGTGGCTGTAATGACGCTCATACACCGAATAGACAATATTGTCCGCGTCATCCAGAACCACGCATTTGATTGTGGTAGAGCCGATATCAAGACCAACCCTCATGATGTTCCTCCTGTCTGCAGAATACTCCGCAGTTACTGAATCTGCTGTTCAGGCTGACCGGGCTGACGGAAACCGCCGAATGAAGCCAGCCAGACTTCATTCCCCGGATGCGGCCGGAAGATACGCTCAGCATCATATTCTTCCTTCTCGCCGCAGTTGGATATTTCAAATGTATTACGCAGGATATTGTACCCTGTTATTGTCATCCAGTGCCACGTATTCTCCTCAAAACTGCTTTCTGTATGCCGCAGCACCAGCAGGGCCAGCGGATGACCGGCCTGCAGGGAGTTGCAGATGTGTCCGGCTGCCTGATGCCAGTCCGTCCAGCCATGGAAAATTCCGCCTTCACAGTACCGCCCATGGTCGGCCTCATAACGGATAAAACGGGCCACGAACTTTTCCGGATCCGGGAAGCCGTGAATCCCGGGTGTCATATACCGGTACATCTCCTGCATCCGTACCAGGTAATCTGTTTTAGTATATCTCGCTTCCGTGCCGGTCAGCACCGCTTCATAGTATGCGGCAATGTTCGCCCCGGTCACCGATGCACAGCCGGCCCAGCGCTGCCACTCCCAGTGATACCACTCCTGATCACCGCCGTAGAAAACGGTTCCATTTTCTTCAATCAGCGGGAATCGGCCGGCCGCAAGTTCAATCTTCTTTTCTTCTTCCATAACTAAAAAAACGCAGGATGAGAGTCCGAGATAATGTTATCGGATTTTACCCTGAAAGACAATGGAGACGCACCAAGGAAAAAACTCCTTTCGGAGTTTTTTCAGTTTAGGGGATTTGTTTTAAGGAAAGGGATCCAATTCACATTCATCGAGGCATTATCTGCCTGCAACTGTATGATAGGAAAAAAAGTGCGCAGAATTATGTCCGAAATATGTTAAATCGTGTGATTATTCTTTTTTCCTTATGATTCCCTGAAATTAATGACCTTCGGAAGATTCAGGCCGAAATGACGGGCAATGATCCGGATGATGACAATCAGGATTGCCGGCAGCCAGATCGCCCCGGCCGGATGACCGGCCCGGAACAGCAGGACACTGGCGAAACCGCCGATAATGGCCGCTACGGCATAAATATCCTTGGTCAGGATATCCGGCTGGTGGCAGACCATGACATCGCGCAGCAGGCCGCCGCCGACCCCCGTGATCATACCGCAGAACACACACAGGAACCCGTTGTCATATCCGTATACCGAAACGGCTGTGTTGACACCGACCACCGCGAAGATGCCCAGCCCGATCGAGTCCATATAGAACAGGATATCCTTGTAGTTGAAATCGGAAAGCGACCGCCCTGTTTTTTCCAGCCAGGCCGCCAGGCAGAAGACTGCCAGGGCTGTAATCAATGCAATAAAGACATATACCGGCCGGACAAAGGCTGCCGGCGGAATCCGGCCGAGAATGATGTCGCGGATCATTCCGCCGCCGGTTGCCGTTACGGTACCAAGCACCATGACGCCGAAAACATCCGACCGGTTCCGCAGACCGACAAATGCCCCCGAAATCGAAAAGGCAATCGTACCGATTACTTCACAAATGAAAATCATAGAATCCATGTTATTTTACCTACCCTGATAGATTATAGCAGACCCCTGCATCCTTGGGTGATCTTTCTTTCCCTTAAGTCAGCCCGCAGGCGGTTCAGAACCCTTTTTTTATCCCGGCTCCAGAGCGGGGCCAGCAGAAGATCCCCCGGACCGTCCCCGGTCAGCCGGTGAATGACAACGCCGGGATCCAGGGCCGCAATACAGCTGCCGAGAATCCGGATATATTCGTCTTCACTCAGCGCCTGCACTTCACCCCGCAGATACATCTCCCCGAGGTCCGTCCCGCGCAGATAGTGCAGCAGCTGCAGCTTGACGCCGGCCGCCCCGCACCGGTTCAGATGGGCAACGGTAGCCAGCATGTCTTCTTCCGTTTCCTGCGGCAGACCGAGGATCACGTGCACGATCACCGGGATTTCCAGTTCCCTGAGCCGCCGCACACAGTCATCAAACACCGGCAGTTCATAGCCGCGCCGCATCCAGCGGGCACTGCGCTCATGGATGGACTGCAGGCCGAGTTCCACCCAGATGAACTTGTCCGGATAATCCGCCTTCAGCTGCCGCAGCAGTTCCATTACTTCGTCCGGCAGGCAGTCCGGCCGGGTCGCAATGGAAATACCGGCAAACAGCGGCTCCTGCAGGGCTGCCCGGAAGAGACAGTCCAGTGTTTCCACCGGGGCATAGGTGTTCGTATATGCCTGGAAATAACCGATGCACAGACCGGTCAGTTCTTTCGGATATCGTTCCCCTTTCAGCATTTCCCTTCTGATTGGCTGCCCGTGATACGCCAGGGCAAAATCACCGCTGCCCCCTTCATCACAGAAGATGCAGCCCCGCCTGCCCAGCGTGCCGTCCCGGTTCGGACAGGTCATGCCGGCATCCAGCGGCACTTTATACAGCTTATGCCCGAAGGTATTGCGGCAGTAGGCCGGAAAGGAATAATATCTTTCACCATCCGTATATTGCATATCCATATTGTCTCACAAGCGCATCATTTATAAAAATGATCTGGACAAAAGTGCTGTTTGTCATTAGAATTTTCAACTAATAGGGGGTAGTTGCAATGAAGCTTATTTATGACGTTCAGGACAAGCCTGCAGTCAGTCAGCGAATTGTTTATGCATTCCAGCAGGTACTGGCCATCATGGCCGCCACAATTGCCGTTCCGATGATCATCGGCAACGGGATGAGTGCCGCAGCCGCATTATTCGGCGCCGGCATGGGAACCCTGACTTACATTCTGTTTACGCAATTCAAGAGCCCTGTATTTCTGGGCTCTTCTTTTGCCTTCCTGGGATCGATGAGTGCCGCCTTTGCCGGGGCTGTCAGTGTGCAGGCCGGATTTGCCGGTCTGATTATCGGTGCGATCTGCGCGGGGCTGGTCTATGTCGTGATTGCGATGACGGTCAAGGCCGTCGGCACCGGCTGGATCGACAAACTGATGCCGCCGGTGGTTATCGGGCCTACGGTTTCCATCATCGGCCTGAGCCTGGCAGGCAATGCCATCGGGGATCTGCAGCGCAGCAGCGCCACGGGTGAAACCACCCAGATTGCCGTCCTGTGCGGTCTGATCGCATTGTTTGTGACCATGCTGTGCAGTACTTACGGGCGCAAGCAGGTCCGCCTGATCCCGTTTATCATCGGGATTCTCGCTGGTTACGCCGCCGCGGCCGTCTTCACGGTAATCGGCAACGCCACCGGCAATCCGGCCCTGTGCATCATTGACTTCTCTCCGATCAGGGCATTGACCGCGGACGGCATAACCCTGCATACATTCATTCAGGTGCCGGACTTCACCTTCCTGCAGGCCGCCAAGGGACTGGCAGATCTTGACGCCGGGTATCTGGGCACCGTGGCGGTTGCCTACGTGCCGGTCGCCTTCGTCGTCTTTGCCGAACACATTGCCGACCACAAGAACATCTCTTCCATCATCGATCACAATCTGCTGGAAAACCCGGGCCTCAGCCGGACACTGCTGGGTGACGGTATCGGCTCGATAATCGGTGCCTTCTTCGGCGGCTGTCCGAACACCACCTACGGTGAGTCGGTTGCCTGCGTGGCCATTACGAGAAACGCTTCGGTCATCACCATTGTGACAGCGGCGGCCGAGTGCATCCTGATCTCGTTCCTGAGCCCGTTTGTCGCCTTTATCAGTTCAATCCCGGCCTGTGTCATGGGCGGTGTCTGTATGGCCCTGTACGGCTTCATCGCCGTCAGCGGCCTGAAGATGATCCAGGGCGTCAACCTCGACAGCAACCGCAACCTGTTTGTGGTCTCCACCATCCTGATCACCGGCATCGGCGGCCTGGCCCTGACCTTCGGCAGAGTCACCATCACCTCGGTGGCCTGTGCCCTGATCCTCGGCATCATCGTCAACCGGATGCTGTCAAAAGAAACCGAATAAACTTCACATCAGGCGGCACTCGTGCCGCTTTTTTCTGAATGTGATATGCTGTTTTCGGAGACTACTATGTTCAATATTCTGAATTATCTGGACTGGCGCGGCGATCTTTCCTTCCATGCCGCCCCATTCAATGAAATCGACAACCTGATCCTCTGTGAGCTCACCTATGCCAAAATGGATGATATCTTCACCGAGGATATGACGCTGGGACAGCTGTATACGGCTTACAAGGAAGCCGGTATCTCTCAGAAAGAACTGCCGTTTGATCCGGGACCGGTGCTGGAGCGGGCAGCGGAAACGGATCGTTTCCGGGACATTCGCCTTACCCGGTATGTGAACCAGTATGACCCGGCCACGCAGATCCAGTTCGCAGCGGTCACCTTCCGGCTCGGCAACGGTCTTTCCTATGTATCCTTCCGCGGCACAGACAATACGATTACCGGCTGGCGGGAAGATTTCAATATGGCGGTCGGCAAGGCCACCCCGGCCCAGCTGGCGGCGGCGGAGTACCTCGACGGCGTTGATACCCATACCGACAGCAGTCTGCTGGTCGGCGGCCATTCCAAGGGCGGCAATCTGGCCATCTACGGCGCGGCCTTCTGCAAAGCCCGGATCCGCAACCGGATTCTGCGCGTTTATTCCAACGACGG
This sequence comes from Solobacterium sp., assembly GCA_017543005.1. GTDB lineage: Bacteria > Bacillota_I > Bacilli_A > Erysipelotrichales > Erysipelotrichaceae > Bulleidia. The sequence continues at coordinate 5,182 of JAFWEA010000098.1, forward strand.
GCCCGGCTTTGCCGGGGAAACCGGTGACTCGGAAGAATTCTCCCGCATCGCCCGCCGGACGGTTCATTATGTTCCCCAGGGCTCCATTGTCGGCCTGCTGATGCATACGCCGGCCACCCGTATCCTGATCCACAGCAACGGCATCTCCTTCTGGCAGCACAACCCCTATTCCTGGTCGGTACAGAGGACTGCCTTTGAGCGGGGTGACAAGCTGGAGAATCTCAGTGAATTCATCGATTCCGTGCTGGACCGCTGGCTGGACGGCCTGTCCATTGAACAGCGGAGGGTCTTTATCAACACGATCTTCAACGCCCTGGAAGCGACCGGGGTCACCACCATCAACGAGATCAGCCGCAGTCCGGCCAAGACCATCAGGGCGTTCATGGAAGAGCTGCGGAAGGAAGATCCCCAGATGCAGAAAGACGTTGCCGGCATGCTGAAACAGCTGGCCCTGAGCAGTACCGGTGTCCTGCGGGACGGCCTGATGCAGCACCGGGAAAACCCGGACGAACCGCAGCAGTCATAAAACAACAAAAGGCACGCAAGTGCCTTTATTGTTCGCTCACATTGAAGACGAGGTCACAGTGATGCTCCACATCCATCTCCCGGAAATACAGCTCTTCCAGGGGAATCCATCTGGTGCGGAACGCTTCCAGCCGCTCTTCCCCGTTCCGGCGGCGGATCCGTTCGATCTGTTCCTTTGGATCGATATCCAGGAAGACCGTCAGATCATAGTATGGCCGCAGTTCCGGATGACAGGAATAACTGCCCTCGATGACAACTATCTGATTCCTCGGCACATTCACGGTATCCGTCAGGGCCAGGATCTGACAGTCAAAGACCCGGTAAGCCGCGTCATGTCCTTCGTGCAGGGGGATTAGCACATCCTGCAGGAAGCGCTCCCGGTCGACATTTCCGCCCGGTTCGGCATAACGCTCAGGGGTCCGCTGTTCCGGCCGCAGAAAGAAATCATCCATGGCAATCACCGGACAATGCAGCTGTTCGGCCAGCCCGGCTGCCAGGGTGGACTTGCCGGAACCGCAGCGGCCGTCAATGGCCAGCAGGCAGCTCCCCTTTTCCGCCCGGATCGCTTCAGCCTTCGCAATCAGGGTTTTCAGAATATTTTCCATTGTCATGGCTATATTTTATCCTCTCTTTTGTGCCGGTGGTTGAGAAATGCTTCCGAGTCGTGTAAAATAGATCATGTTCCCGCGGGCGTAATTCAATGGTAGAATGTCAGCTTCCCAAGCTGAATACGCGGGTCCGATTCCCGTCGCCCGCTCCAGTGATATCAACCGCAGCCCTGCGGTTTTTTTGCTGTCCTGCCGATATCTGATACAATAACTGATATGACTGAAACCATGCTGACAATCGAGATGGCGAATACGCTGACTGACTGGTACCGGAAGAACAAACGGGACCTGCCCTGGCGCAATACGGGCAATCCCTATGATGTCTGGCTCAGTGAAATCATGCTCCAGCAGACCAGGGTGGAAGCCATCCTGCCCCGCTTCATCGCTTTCCGCCGGGCCCTGCCCGACATTGCCGCGCTGGCGGCCTGTCCGGAAGATGAGCTGATGAAACTGTGGGAAGGCATGGGTTATTATTCCCGGGCCCGCAATCTGCAGAAGTGTGCCGTGCTTGTCCGTGACCGGTATCAGGGCACTCTGCCGGCTGATCCGCTGGAACTCAAAAAACTGCCCGGCATCGGTGATTATACGGCCGGGGCGGTTGCGGCAATTGCCTACGGTCTGCCGGTGCCGGCGGTCGACGGCAACGTCCTGCGGGTCATGGCCCGACTCTTTTCCATCCGCGAAGATATCCGCCAGCCGGAAACACGCAGCCGCGTCAGCAGCCTGATTGCCGGCCTGTATGAGCGTCACCCGGATCTTTCCGGCAGCTGGATTTCCGATTTCACCCAGGGCCTGATGGAACTCGGGGCCCTGGTCTGCATCCCCAACGGTGCACCCCTGTGCACTTCCTGCCCCCTGCAGCTGTTCTGTCAGGCCAATAAGAACCATGAAACAGCGGTGATTCCCTTCCGATCAAAGCAGAAAAGCCGCAGGGTTATTCCCATGACGGTCCTGGTCATCCGGGCCGGTGACCGCTTTGTCATCCGTCGAAGGCCGTCTGACGGCCTGCTGGCCGGTCTGTATGAGTTCATCAACCTGGATGGTCATCTGGCCCCGGACGAAGTCATTACAGAATTGGAAAGACAGAAGATCCGGGTACTCCATATCCGCAGCCTGCCCAGCGCAAAGCACATCTTCACGCACCGGGAATGGGATATGACCGGCTATGAAATCATGATCGATCCGGAACAAACCATTCCGGAGAACTGGCAGGCTGTAACAGAAAAGGAACTGAAATCTCTTCCGGTTCCTTCTGCGTTTGATGCTTATATGAACTGTTATGATTTGCGGGAATCCTGATCGGTATTCTGCCCGCCGGACCGGCGTCTGACCGGTCTTTTTCTTTTTGCCGGAGCCGGTTTCTTCTCCTCTTCCCGGACTTCAGCGACAGGTTCACCCTCGCGCTTTTCCTGATCCGGATTGAACACTTCACCGTTTTCCAGCGTCCAGGCAGAACTGTTATTTCCGCCGCGGTGCATCAGGAACGAGGCCGCCATGTTCAGATCATGGAAGCGGTAGTTCTTCTCAAACTGGGCCCGCCCGTTTTCATCCTCGGACAGCACGCCGATCTGCACCATATTCAGATACTGCGGCCGCATGGACTTCATATCCTGCGGACCGTAAGCCCGCATGGTGCTGCCGGTCAGGATCTCGATCGAGTGCCGGTTGCGGTAGATGGCCCTAGCATTTACGGTCGGCACGTTCAGCGCGATGATGTCGTCCCCGGCGGTCAGGGACGCGTGCGATCCTTCATACGGATAGATCTCCACGATCTGATCGATCATCCGGTCACAGCGTTCCAGGATATCCCGGAAGGTCCAGGAAGTCTTCTTCAGAATCTCGGTATTCATGCGGATATGCTGGGTCTTGGACAGGATCTTCTTCTTGGCATCAAAGCTCTGGTTGCCCATCCGGGTATTGTCATACTCGGCGCACAGCGTCAGATTGCCGATCAGGTTGACATGGAAGGCATAGTCTTCCTCGTCCTTGGCATGGGCGGTCCGCTTCCAGTAGGCATTGGGATGCTGGGGCATGATATGTTCGATATTCAAACCGGACACATCCACCTTGGCCGTGGCTCCGTGATGCTCAATCCGCTCCAGCACCGAGCGCAGGCACATCAGGGAATAGGCATTGACTTCCTTGAGCTGGCTGCGCAGCTGGTCATCCGTCGGCATGGCCAGGGGCTTGCCGCGGTTGTAGTTGATCAGGTAGACCCGGGTGATCTCATGGATGCCGCCGTGGTTCTTTTCATAGGTTGTCATGACCGACCGCAGCAGCTGCGGAAAATAACGGCTCAGGCTGCCGGTATCATAGCCGCATAATGCCCTTCTGGTCATGTAGGAATCCAGCAGGCGGATCTGCCGGATCAGCGTGTCCATATCAATCAGCCGGTCTTCGTACAGCGAGAACATGGCCATCAGGAACGGGGCCGGCAGCCGGGAGTCACTGTGCCGGTAATCCTGCAGGGCCGCTTCCACTGCCCTATCTTCCGCCGGTCCCTGGTAAATATCCATGTAATAGCGGCAGTAGCGGTTGATCTCCCGCAGTTTCTGCTCTCGGCTGGTGCCGGTCCGGTTCCAGTATTCCTTGAAGCCGTCATACACATCCCGGCGGTTGAACAGGTTGTATGTCTTGGCGGCCAGGAAATAGCGGAAGAATTCCTCCAGCCGGCGGGAATCCGGCAGATAGCGCTCCAGCGGTTCCCAGTACAGGCGGTAATATCTTTCCTGCACATCGCTGGTATAATTCATCAGGATATAGTTCCGGATCAGGTCGGCCGATGTCAGCGGGGCTCCCGTCGAGTTGATCGATTCGAAGATCTGCTGGGAATTGTCATCCTCCGAAAGCGGGAAAGCCAGGATATCCATCCGGCTGAGACAGTCGAGGATTTCCAGCAGGGAATACCGGCTGTGCAATTGCTCGATCTGTTTGAAGATATAATCATAATTCCGGTATACGGGTGTTTCCTTCTCCTTGGCACTGAGATCACGCACACTGCCGTAGATCAGCCGGGAATAGACATCATCATCGGAAATCACCGGTTTCAGCCGCATCCTGGCCTCTTCCAGCACATGCCGGTTGTACAGATAGTAATCCTCGATCATGCCGGCAGTTTCCTTTTCCCTGGCCTTCAGGGCCGCATTCTTCAGCGCCAGCAGGAAGATAAACGACGTGGTCAGACGCTGCTGTCCGTCCACGATCTGGATCTCCCGGAACATGGCAGCCCGCTCCGCTTCCTTGTATATGACGATGCCGAGAAAATGACTGGATGTCCTATGCTCCAGCAGTCCCTTCATGTCATTGATAAAGCGGGCGGTTTCTATTTCCGGATTCCAGGTGTAATTCCGCTGATAAACCGGAATGACAAACTGGGATCCCATATGTGTCTTGATAAAGTCCGAGACATTTGTCCGGACAGGTTGTTTCATCATTCAATCAAATCCTTTCACTTCCTTACGCAAAAGGCGCATGCGCGCCTTTTACTGTTTTTCGTCTTCCCGGATCAGAATCCGCAGAGCTTCGATCGCTGCCCGGATCGCCTTGTCCGTATCATGAACCTGCGGGTTCGGCAGACCGGCCTTGGCTCTTTCCTGGTTGGCCACAGCCAGCAGCACGGTGCCGCATCTGACCCGCAGATAGCTGGCCACGACAAAGAGTGCCGACGATTCCATTTCCGAGGCAAGACAGCCCAGCTGCACCCAGGCATCCCACTTGCGCAGCAGTTCCGCGCCGTTGGGCAGGGTTTCCGGCCGATGCTGGCCATAGAAGGAATCCTTGCACTGCACAATGCCGGTATGATACGGCGCTTCAATGACCTGCGCGCCTTCCACCAGGGCATTGATCACCTCAAGATTGGCAACTGCCGGAAATTCAATCGGCGCATACTCGCGGCTTGTGCCTTCCATGCGCACGGATCCGGTCGCAATGACCAGGTCCCCGCTCTTGACATTCAGGTCCATACCGCCGCAGGTGCCGACCCGGATAAAGGTGTCAGCGCCGACCGCATTCAGTTCTTCCATGGCAATGGAGGCACTGGGACCGCCGATGCCGGTGGAAGTAACCGATACCTTGACCCCGTCAAGATATCCGGTGTAGGTTACAAATTCCCGGGAATCCGCCACCAGCCGCGGTTCATCAAAGTAAGCCGCAATCTTGGCACAGCGTTTCGGATCGCCCGGCAGGATCACATACCGGCCGACATCACCCTGTCCGACGCCAACATGATACTGCTTGCCGCTGCCTTCAGAATAATCAATCATTTTTCCACTCCACTGCAGGGTTCAGGGTACTGTCCACCGCCATGCCGGCGATCTTCCAGATACCGCCCTGCTTCATAAATGTCACCTGGAAACCGCTGTTCCAGGTTCTGGATACCTCACCGTTGGAAGCATAGTAATCAAAGGTCACATAGCCCACCATGGTATCGTCACTCTGCTGGATAATGTTTCTGGCTGTTTCATTGGAGAACCGGGATGTACCGTGTGACGTGAACCAGTTGTTCTGCATGGTCCGGATCCGGTCATACCAGTCGCTGTTGGTAATGGAGACTGCGGCTACGGCACCCAGGCCGGACTCCTGGGCCGGGAACTGGGCACATACCTTGATGTCATCGATGAACACCCGGGCATTTTCCGCCGACTGGGCATCCCGGCCGACATAGATCGTATTGGAGAGCACATCGTCAAGGGTTGTATAACCGTTCTCGCCGACGACCTTGATGACCGGCTTGGCCAGCAGGTTGGTCAGTTCATAGCGGTCCACCTTCGGCGCATTTGTCTTGTCATGCAGGCCGAGGAAGTTGCTGGCGGTTACATTGTTCTCGATCAGATACTCACTGGTCAGTTCAATGCCGTTGACAGTGATCTTCAGGCCGGCCGGCACTTCAACGACATAGTCGTTGTTTCCGGCAAAGACCGTGGATGCCTTCCAGCTGCCGTCAGCCGCCTGCAGAAGCTTCAAGGTGGCGAGATACTTGTGGTTGTAGACGAGATTGTATGTGTTATCGCCCTCTTCCGCCGGTGCGAATTCAATCCGGGACGTATCCGCATTGGCATAGATTTCCTTCAGTGTGGCAATGTAATCTTCCTTTGCATTGAGGTGCGGAGCCACCACCAGCGAATCCTCGTAGATCTCATCAAAGCGCTGATTCCTGATCTTCAGCAGATAATCGCTGATGCCGCTCTCCGGCAGTTTCGCTTCCGCTGCCGCAAATTCTTTCTTCGCATTGTTGACGAATGTAAATCCACCGAAGACGCATCCGGCTGTCACCAGAAGCAGAACAAGCAGAGCCAGCGGCGTCTTGATGCCTTTTCCTGTCTTTGCCATATTATTCACCCTCCATGACAATGAATGCCGTCGGCAGATGTCTGGAACCGTACATGGATACGGTCTTGTTGACATACTCGCCGTTATAGATCATAGCTGTGGAATTGCCGCCGTCCAGATTGGAAGCCATGTAGGCACCGTAGTCAAACATGACGTCAACGATATCCTGGTACTTGGCCCCGAAGGATGACGGGCCGCGGCCGTCCAGGACCAGCAGCAGGAATGTGCCGTCAGGACGCTGGCCGATGGCAGTCCGTGGGTTCAGGTACGGAACATCTCCCTGGCCTTCCTTGAAGACCTGGTGGAAGTTTGTAATCAGGGTCGGGCCGAAGGTAACACCTTCCTGAATGCCCCAGTCAATCGCCTGCTGGCCGGTCATGCCGGAGCAGATCAGTTTGCCTTCCTTGTCGATGCCGATGACCGACTGGTACTCATTACGACCGCCGCTGATCAGCTTGCCTTCATGCACAACGATACCGTAAGCCAGGCCGCCGTTGCCGGTACCGCCGGCATCTTCGAACCCGCCGGCATTGATGCCGGCAATTGCCTTGTTGTTGCGGACATAGTCCACCAGGCTCGGTGCCTGGGCCCCGCTGTCCATGGCCGGATTGACCGCCACCTTGACCAGGTCGGGATCATAGACCAGAAGCATCCAGCCTTCGTATGTGCTGCCGGTAACATGTTCCAGCCGCATCTTTTCATGTTCCGCATTTTCATCCGGAGCGTCAATCGGATCCATTTCGACCGTATTGCTTCTGATGCTCTTCAGTTCCTCGGCCGTATAGAATCTCGACGCGATCTTATAATCAAATGAATTCTCATCCAGCTTCCGCAGCTGTTCATGACTGTATGCCACTGCACTGCCCGCGTATTTCTCCTTCATGTAGAAATACCCGGTGCCCAGCACAGACAGCACTGCGATCAGCAGACAGCAGCCGATCAGTGCGCCCGGAGCCATACCCCGTTGCCTTTTATCTGCCATATATTATTGTCTCCATTTCTGACCATATTATTATATCGTTTTGCCCTGCCCGGTACAACGCATAGCGTGGTCCGGAAAAAAATAAAATCCCGCTACAACGGGAAGGTTGAGTGGCAGGGGTGGAGAGAATCGAACTCCCATCAGCGGTTTTGGAGACCGATGTACTGCCATTGTACGACACCCCTAATAAAAATGGTGACGCGTACGGGATTCGAACCCGTGAATGCCGCCGTGAAAGGGCGGTGTGTTAAGCCACTTCACCAACGCGCCATCGTGGTGCTTTTGAATAATAGCATAATCTCTTTCTGAACACAACAGATTTTTTCGGAATCTTTCAAAAGCACCTGTTTTCTTTATTCGGATATTTCCTCTTCTGCCTTGATCCGGCGGCCGCAGAGATCGGTCAGCATCGCAATCCGGTCGGCCAGTTCATCACTGTAAGCACCCGGCTGTACCCGCCATACCCAGTTGTTGCCAAGGGTGGACGGGGTATTCATGCGGGCTTCACTGCCCAGGCCGAGGAAGTCCTGCAGCTGAATAATTGCGATCCTGGCCACACTGGTATAAGCCGTACGGATCATGCCCCAGTGATACCCTTCCCATTCATTCAGGCCCATGTACATCCGGGCCAGATCCGTGCTCTCCTCCGGCATGCTGGCCATCCAGCCCTGAATCGTGTCGTTGTCATGCGTACCGGCATAGACAACGCAGTTTTCCGTGTAATTGTGCGGCAGATAGTCATTGTCGGGATCATCCGGATCAAAGGCAAATTCCAGCACCTTCATGCCGGGATAGCCGGTTTCCTTGAGCATCTCCAGCACATCCGGAGTCAGAAAGCCGAGATCTTCGGCAATGATCTTCATGCCCGGCAGCTGTGCTTCCACCGTCCGGAAAAAGTCAATGCCTGGGCCTTTCTTCCAGACCCCGTTGCGGGCGGTATCCTCACCGGCCGGAATGGCATAATAGCCGGCAAAGCCGCGGAAATGGTCAATGCGCAGAACGTCATAGAACCGCAGCTGCTGGCGGATTCTCGCAATCCACCAAGCATAGCCGTCCTTCTTCAGGGCCCGCCAATTGTACAGCGGATTGCCCCACAGCTGTCCGTCCGCGGAGAACCCGTCCGGCGGACAGCCGGCCACATCTTTCGGTTTCCCGTTCCGGTCCAGCTGGAAGATGCCCGGGGAAGCCCACGCCTCCACACTGTCCGGGGCCACATAGATCGGCAGGTCACCGATGATCTCAATGCCCCGCTGACCGGCATACTGCTTCAGGGATGTCCACTGCATGAAGAACAGATACTGCACCCCCTGCCAGAACATCACTTCATCTTCGTGCTCAGCCGCAAACCGCTCCAGTTCCTTTGCGTCGTGGCGGCGCAGTTTGTCCGGCCACTGCTGATAGGGTTTGCCGTCATATACCTTCTTGGCTGTCATGAACAGGGCATAGTCCTGCAGCCAGTCCTTTTCCCGGTCAGCAAACTGTCTGACCCGCCACGAATTCTCATCCAGCAGCCGCTTCACGGCACTCCGCAGCACCATGTACCGGTACTCATAGAGGGCATGATAGTCGACCCGGCCCGGGTCAAAGCCCCAGAACAGCCATTCGTATTCTTCTTTTTCCAGCAGACCGCGCTCTGCCAGCATGTCCAGATCGATGTAATACGGATTGCCGGCAAAAGACGAAAAACAGGAATACGGCGAGTCCCCGTATCCGGTCGGTCCCAGCGGCAGGATCTGCCAGTATTTCTGTCCGGCGCGGGCCAGAAAATCAATGAATTTCCGGGCCTGAGAGCCCATAGTGCCGATGCCGTACGGGCCGTCCAGCGCACTGAGCGGCATCAGTATTCCTGCCGATCTTTCCATATCCATGATCCTCCTGAATCCGGCGGAAACACTTGGTTTCCGGTCTCTTTTTATTGTACTCCATCCGGCCTCTTTCTGCGCTGTTTTCCGGCTGTCAGTCGAACAAATAACGGCGGCTCTTTGTAGTACAATAGAGCCGTGAGGAAATACTATGGAACAGAGTTCTTTATTTGATAATCGGGCGACCACCACGCCGCTGGCTGACCGCATGCGGCCGGAAACGCTCGAAGACTATGCCGGCCAGCGCCAGCTGATCTCTGAAGGCAAGATCCTGCGCCGGATGATTGACCGCGATGAAGTGCAGTCCATGATCTTCTGGGGCCCTCCGGGAGTCGGCAAGACCACCCTGGCCCGCATCATCGCCACAACCACCAAGGCCCGGTTCATCAACTTCTCCGCTGTCACCAGCGGCATCAAGGAAATCAAGGATGTCATGGCCAAGGCCGAACAGAACCGCTCGCTCGGCACCAAGACCATTGTTTTCGTGGATGAAATCCATCGCTTCAACAAAGCCCAGCAGGATGCCTTCCTGCCCTATGTTGAGCGCGGTTCCATCATTCTGATCGGGGCCACCACCGAGAATCCGTCGTTTGAGATCAACTCGGCCCTTTTGTCCCGCTGCAAGGTGTTTGTCCTGGAGGCCCTTTCGACCGATGACCTGGTCTGGCTGCTGAAGCGGGCCATTTCCGATCCGCGCGGCTTCGGGGAATGGCAGATCACGATCTCCGATGATGACCTGGAACTGATTGCCCGCTATGCCAACGGCGATGCCCGGACGGCCCTGAACACGCTGGAACTGGCGGTCATGAACGGTGACGGCAACGGCAAGGAGTCCCATGTCACCCGGGAAACCATCCAGCAGTGCATCTCCGGCAAGACCCTGCTCTATGACAAAAAAGGCGAAGAACACTACAACCTGATCTCCGCCCTGCATAAATCCATGCGCAACAGTGATGTCGACGCAGCCGTATACTGGCTGGCCCGCATGCTGGAAGCCGGTGAGGATCCCCTGTACGTTGCCAGACGCATTGTCCGGTTTGCCTCGGAGGATGTCGGCATGGCCGATTCCCGGTGTCTCGGTGTCTGCATCGATGCCTATCAGGCCTGTCAGTTCCTCGGCATGCCGGAATGCAGCGTGCATCTGACCCATGCGGTTGTCTTCTGTTCCCTGGCCCCGAAGTCCAATGCGCTGGAAGTGGCCTACAACACGGCCAAGGCCGACGCCCTTGAGATGCTGGATGAGCCGGTGCCCCTGCAGATCCGCAACGCGCCGACTTCCCTGATGAAGGATCTCGGCTATGGCAAGGATTACGTCTACGCCCATGACACGGTCGACAAGCTGAGCACCATGCAGTGCCTGCCGGACTCCCTGGTCGGACGCACCTATTACAATCCCACGGAACAGGGTGTCGAAAAGCGGGTCAAGGAACGAAAAGAACAGATCACTGCCTGGAAAAAGGCACATCTGGAAATGGAAAAGAAGAAGCGCTAAAGAAAAAATCTGCTGGAAACAGCAGATTCTTTTCGTATCAGCCCTTGATGCCGGTTTCGCCGCCGATCCCGTTGATGAACCATTTCTGGGTAAAGGCGAACAGCACCAGCAGCGGTACGACAACAACCGCCGAAGCCGCCATGACCAGCGCCCACTCCGTACCATAGGCACC
>JAFWEA010000099.1 GCA_017543005.1 Solobacterium sp.
ACGGGGTGGATGAAAATGATTTTGCGAAGGTGCTGGAAACGGTTTATGCCGTGCTTGACCGCATGGGCATGCCCTACTGAGTCCCGACTGAAACGCTTTGCTCTGCCGGCATGAACCATGCCGGTTTTTTTACGGCAGAACCGTTGAACGGCTGCGCACCGTTACCGTATGCCGGATCGGGGCCCATCTTACCTTGACAAACAGGGCTGCACAGGCAATCGGCAGGTACGTTGCCATGAACAGCGGGAAGGTGAATGTATACAGAACCTTCCGGAAGGGATCAGCGTCAATCCGCTTCCACTCGGTAATCGTTGTCAGCAGTCCCATCACATATAGACAGAGATACGCCTGCAGGATCCCTGCGGCCATGGCAGTAAGACTCTGCATCAGGCCGCTGCCGGAAATGAGGGCTGTGATCAGCCAGAGGCCCTGCAGGCCCAGCGATACCATGCTCAGCATGTAAGCTCCGGCCAGCGTGCAGAGATAATCAAAGCAGGAAAAGCTGCCACGCCAGATACCTTTCAGCAGGGTCACTGCGTGTTTTCTGATGATCTGCAGGATGCCCCGGGACCAGCGCAGGCGCTGCCGGCATGACTGCCGCAGATCCACCGGCTGTTCGTCGTACAGCACAGCTTCATCGCAATAGCGGATCCTTTCCCCGGCCGCAATCTGATCCGCCGTGAATTCCAGGTCCTCGGTCAGCGCGTGATAGTGCCACTCCTGCAGGACATCCCTTTTGAACATGAACCCGGTGCCGGATACCGCACAGCTCAGGCCCAGCACATCCCGGGCCCGGTTCAGATACCGGCATTCCCGCATGAACCACAAAGACGAGCCGGCCGAAAGCCAGTTGGCATCATAGTTTTTGCTGGCCCGGTACCCGGTCACGATCCGTGCCCCCTGACACAGAGCCTTGTTCATCTGTTCCAGATAATCCTGACGCACCAGGTTGTCGGCATCGAAAATCAGGTACGCTTCCGGAAAACTGTCATAATCCCGCCTGATCCTGCTCAACAGCTCTTCCAGCGCATAGCCCTTTCCGACCAGTTTGTGATTCTCCCGGCGATAAACAACCGCTCCGTTTGCGGCAGCTGTCTCGGCCGTATGATCGGTGCAGTTGTCCGCCATGACAAACACCTTGTAATACTCTTGCGGATATGTCTGAGCGGAAAGACACGCCAGCAGGTCCCCGATCACCGTTTCTTCATTGCGGGCGCAGATCAGCACGGCAATCCGGTGCCGGTACTGCTTCGCTTCTTTTTCCCGGCGGGGCACCAGCAGGGATACAAACACATAGAACACCTGATAGGCAAACAGGATCACAAAGATGACATTGACTGCCCTGATCATCATTTCAAGCATGAGGCACCTCCCGTGCCTTCATGCTAGCGGTTTCCGTCATTAAGAAAAAAGCAGGGAATCCCTTAAGAATTCATAAAGAACCTTAACATTGCCGGGTGTACGTGAATTGAGCCGGGAATTTGCTACAATGAAGGTAACGGAGGTTTTTCAGCATGCATAATATCGAGACAAAAATCACCGGTGTGAAAATTTACCGGAACGGTGCCGAAACAGTCCGGCGCGGCCAGGCTGAGCTGAAAGGCGGCACCAATCATCTGCGCATTGCCGGCATGACCCAGGGAACGGATGCGGATACGGTCCGACTGTATTTCCCGGCCGGCATCACCATGTCTGACATCCGCTTTCTCAATACCCTGAACCAGGAACCGGAAGAAAAGGAATCCGACCGGATCCGGGCTGAAATCACCGCGCTGAAACAGCAGATCGAGGTGAAGGAACTGCAGATTTCCCTCTGGAAGGAAAACGGCAGTTTTGTCAGCCGGCAGGAACAGAACCTGCAGGATATCGAAACCTATATCACAAAGCTTCCGGAGCGCCTGAGTACGCTGCATCAGGAAATGGCAGCCCTGCAGAAGGATATCAAGGGCCTGGAAAAGAAGCTCAATGAAGCCGTGGAAGACGAAGCCTGCCCGCTCATTTCCGTCGAAGTCGAAGCACCTGCCGACGGTGTGTATGATTTTGAGATTCACAGCCACGAGAGTGAATCATTCTGGCAGCCGGTCTATGAAATCCATACGGATGCCGAAGGACCGCTGACCATGCGGGTCCGGGCAAGGATTTTCCAGAATACCGGCAAGGACTGGGAAAATGTCAATGTATCCCTTTTGACCGGTACGCCGGCAGCCGGAGGTTCCATGCCGGTCATCAACCCGGTTTATCTCAGCATTTATACACCGCAGCCGGTCCGGGCCAGGGCAAATTCAAACATGATGATGGGCACCATGAAAGCCATGGCAGCCCCGATGATGGAGGAAGAAGCCATGGATACCATGGCCATGGACGACACCGTGCAGCTGAGCCGGCTTGAAACAGCCTCAGCCGAAGTCAGCAGCGAGGAAACCATGACCGAATACATCCTGCCCGGCACAAAGACCATCCCGTCCGATTCCGAAGGGACAATGGCTGATCTGCAGCAGTTCGATCTGAAAGCCGACTATGTCATCACCGCCATCCCGAAGATGGATATCAGGGCCTGGCTGAAGGCATCCCTCAGCACAAAGGATCTGCCGGCCATGGTCCGCGGCGAGGCCTCGGTCTATCTCAGCGGCATCTACGCCGGCAAGGCATACATCAATCCGGACCTGACCAAGGATACCTTCGACATTGCCCTCGGGCAGGAAGAAGCCGTCCAGCTGCGCCGGAACGAAAAACAGAAAAAGACATCCGAAGCCCTGCTCAAGAACCAGCGGACCACGGAATATACCTATGAACTGACCATCACCAATTCCAAAACCAAAGAGATCACAGTTACCGTTCAGGACCGGATCCCCGTCTCCCGGGATAAGACCATCATTGTCGAACCGGTACAGACCGACAAGGCCGAACTGGATGAGGAAAAGGGCATCCTGACCTGGAAGGTAAAGCTTGAACCGAAGGAAACCAGGACATTGAATCTGGCTTATCGCGTCAGCTGGCCGAAAGACAAGCAGATCCAGGAAACCGTCTCCCAGAACAACCGCTTCTGCCCGGTCTGCGGCGCCCGCGTCTACAACACCAGATTCTGTCCGGAATGCGGTTCACCGGTTGACTGATCCGAACATGAAAGCATCGGGGTTCATCACCCCGATGTTTTTTTATCGTCTTGTATACCGCAAGCCGGCTTTCTCGGCCAGTTCATTGAAGAAGTATGTGATCTCATCGATGTCAGCCGGCGGGGAAATCAGGTAATTGCCCCGGGCAGAAAGATGCAGGTGCTCCCCTTCGGCATATTCTCCCTGCAGGTCCAGCTCATAGCCGCTGCCGTCATTTTCCGCCTGCCAGCCGTTCAGCGAGGTTACGCCGATATCATCCAGCAGCAGCCGCAGTTCCGCCATATCCTTCTCCCGGATGGCAAAGCTGATCTCCCGGGGTTCCCCGTCATCTTCCGGCATATAGGCCAGATGACACATTCCTTCCGCCAGACTGGCGGCGCATGAATACCAGCCCGGATAACAGTAAATGTGCTTGTCATCACTGCGGTCATAGGCCACCGACTGCCGGTACAGCATGGCAAAGGAGACCAGATGGACCGCCGTAATCGGCATGAGTTCCTGTTTTATCTTTCTGTATGTCATATCTGGATCATATCACAGAACAGAAGAAAACCCCGCAGCTTCTGCCGCGGGGTCTGTCATGAAACTCAGAGTTTCGGACCGGCTTCAACCAGTGCCTTGCCCTTTTCGTTTGTTTCGTACTTGTGGAAGTTCTTGATGAATCTGCCGGCCAGATCCTTTGCCTTTTCTTCCCATTCTGCCGGATCTGCATAGGTGTCACGCGGATCCAGGATGCCGCTGTCAACGCCCGGCAGTTCGGTCGGGACTTCGAAGTCAAAGTAAGGAATCTTCTTGGTCGGAGCCTTGAGGACTTCGCCGTTCAGGATGGCATCGATGATGCCGCGGGTATCCTTGATGGAGATACGCTTGCCTGTGCCGTTCCAGCCGGTGTTGACCAGATAAGCCTTGGCGCCGTTCTTTTCCATCTTCTTGACCAGTTCTTCACCGTACTTGGTCGGATGCAGTTCCAGGAACGCCTGACCGAAGCATGCGCTGAAGGTCGGGGTCGGTTCTGTAATGCCGCGTTCCGTGCCGGCCAGCTTGGCTGTGAAGCCGGACAGGAAGTAGTACTGTGTCTGTTCCGGTGTCAGGATGGAAACCGGCGGCAGAACACCGAAGGCATCTGCGGACAGGAAGATGACATTGTCAGCTGCCGGACCGGAAGATGTCGGACGGATTCTCTGAACGATCTTTTCGATATGGTCAATCGGGTAGGAAACACGGGTATTCTCGGTAACGCTCTTGTCAGCGAAATCGATCTTGCCGTTTTCGTCAACCGTGACATTCTCCAGCAGCGCATTTCTTCTGATGGCGTTGTAGATATCCGGTTCGGAATCCTTATCCAGGTTGATGACCTTGGCATAGCAGCCGCCTTCGAAGTTGAAGACACCTTCATCGTCCCAGCCGTGCTCGTCATCACCGATGAGCAGACGCTTCGGATCGGTGGACAGGGTCGTCTTGCCGGTGCCGGAGAGGCCGAAGAAGATCGCTGTGTTCTTGCCTTCCATATCGGTGTTGGCGGAGCAGTGCATGGCTGCAATGCCCTGCAGCGGCAGGTAGTAGTTCATCATGGAGAACATGCCCTTCTTCATTTCACCGCCATACCATGTATTCAGGATGACCTGTTCACGGCTGGTGATGTTGAAGGCAACGGCTGTCTCGGAGTTCAGACCCATTTCCTTATAGTCTTCAACCTTGGCCAGGGAGGCTGTGTAGACAACGAAGTTCGGTTCGAATGTCTCGAGTTCCTCAGCTGTCGGCTTGATGAACATGTTTCTGACAAAGTGTGCCTGCCATGCGACTTCCATGATGAAGCGGACAGCCATGCGGGTATCCTTGTTGGCACCGCAGAAGGCATCGACAACAAACAGTCTCTTGCCGGAGAGTTCCTTCTGAGCCAGACCCTTCAGTTTGGCCCAGTTCTCTTCGGACAGCGGATGGTTGTCATTCGGATATTCCGGAGTTGTCCACCAGACAGTGTCCTTGGAGTTTTCATCCATGACAATGTACTTGTCCTTCGGGGACCGTCCGGTATAGATGCCGGTCATGACGTTGACCGCATCGAGTTCAGTCAGCTGGCCCTTTTCGTAACCAGTCAGTTCCGGCTTCATTTCCTCTTCGAAAAGGAGTTCATAAGACGGGTTGTAGATGATTTCCTTGGCATCGGTAATGCCGTACTTCTCTAATTTAATTTCTGCCATATGTTTATGCACCTCTAGTTATAAATTATACTCCAGTAAAGCGACCAGGGTATGGACAAAAATCTGAGTGTTTACAATCAGCCGCCGAACATCTTCAGCATGAAGCCCGCTGCGACTGCAGAACCGATAACACCGGCCACATTCGGACCCATGGCATGCATGAGCAGGTAGTTGCTCGGATTGGCCTTCTGGCCTTCGATCTGACTGACCCGGGCTGCCATCGGCACTGCCGAGACACCGGCCGAACCGATCAGCGGGTTGACCTTGCCGCCGGTCACTCTGTACATGATCTTGCCCAGCATCAGGCCGCCGATGGTGGAGAAGCTGAAGGCGATCAGACCGAGAATGACGATTTCGATTGTTCTGAGAGTCAGGAAGGTCTGGGCAGCAGCCTTGGCACCAACCGAGATACCCAGGAAGATAATGACTGTGTTGGTCAGACCGTTCTGGGCGGTATCGCTCAGTCTGTCGGTCAGACCGGTTTCCTTCAGCAGGTTGCCGAACATCAGCATGCCGACCAGCGGAGCTGTATCCGGAATCAGCAGGATAACGAAGATTGTAACGGCAATCGGGAAGATGATCCGTTCTGTCTTGGTAACGGAACGGGCCTGCTTCATGACGGTTTCACGCTCTTTCTTCGTGGTCATCAGGCGCATCAGCGGCGGCTGGATCATCGGGATCAGGGCCATGTAGGAATAGGCTGCGATCGCGATGGCCGGCAGGTAATCCATGGCCAGCTTGGAAGC
>JAFWEA010000100.1 GCA_017543005.1 Solobacterium sp.
GAACCTGGATCTGATCCATGCCCAGACCGAATTCGGCATCGGCATGTTTGCGCGGATCTGTGCCAGGCAGCTCAATCTGCCGATTGTGATCACGTATCATACCACCTATGAGGATTACACCCATTATGCCAACCCGCTGAACCTGGATACGGTGGATGCCGTTGCCCGCAAGGCAGTGGCCCATCTGTCCCGGCTTTACAGTGATACCTCAACGGAAGTCATCGTGCCCAGCAGGAAGACCAAGGAACTGCTGGAACGCTATCACGTCCATACGGATATCCACATCGTGCCGACCGGCCTGGAACTGGACCGGTTCTCCCCGGAACATGGCAGTGCCGAGCGCACCCATGAGATCCGGCAGGAATACGGCATCGCCGATGATGAGAAGATGATCATCTCGGTCGGCCGCATTGCCGAAGAGAAATCACTGGATATCGTCATTGAAGGGTTCCGTCTGGCAGCACAGGCGGGCTGCCGGTGCCGGCTGCTGATTGTCGGCGGCGGTCCGGATGAAGACAAACTGAAAAAACTTGTACAGAAGGAAAACCTGGCGGACACCGTCATCTTTGCCGGCAAGAAACCGGCTGATCAGATTGAGGATTACTACCGGGCAGCCGATGCCTTTGTCTCGGCCAGCCTGTCGGAGACCCAGGGCATGACCTTCATCGAAGCCATGGCCAGCGGCATCCCGCTGTTTGCCCGCTATGATGAAGTGCTGGATGAGCTGCTCATCCCGGAAAAAACCGGCTGGTTCTACAAGGATCCGCAGGAACTGAGCCAGCTGCTGCAGCAGTTTGAAAAGCTGCCGGAAGAAACCCTGGAAGAGATGAAGAACAACTGTCTGGCCCAGGTGCATCCGTTCAGCAGCGAAGTCTTCTATGAACGCATCATCCCGGTCTATGAAAAGGCCCTGGGTGTCTATACGGACATGCAGACAGTGGAGGAAGTACGGGTCAGAGATGACTTCGTGCAGATCTGGCTGCGGTCGGAGCAGGGTGAGGAAACCCGGCTGCTGATGAGCCTGGATGACTACTATTACCAGGGCATCCGCAAGGGCGGCAAGCTGAGCGGCCACCAGATCAGCAAACTGCAGGAAAACGAACCGGCAGTCAAGGCCTATCAGGGGTGTCTGCGCCGGATTGCGGCCAAGGACCGCACCCGCAAGGAGATCATCGACTGGCTGCGCAATAACAGCGGCTGCAGTGAAGAAGTGATCATCCAGCTGGCTGACAAGCTCGAAAGCAAGGGCTACATCAATGATGAACGGTATACCGAAGACGCGATCCGCCGCATGCACGCGGCCCTGCGCGGGGAGAAGTTCATCATCCATGACCTGGAAAAAAGGGGCATCCCGGCGGAGATGATCCGGGCGCACCTGGCAGCCCAGCCGGATCAGGAATACGAGAATGCCCGTGACTATGCCGAACGGATCCAGGGCGGAATCAGGGATGATTCTGTTAAAATGAAACAGAGAAAAATCAAGAACCGGCTGATGCAGCACGGCTATTCGGCCCAGGTGGCGGAAGAAGTGCTGGCCGGCATGGATTTTTCCGAAGATGAAATGAAACAGCCGGATGCCCTGCGGAAATGTGCCGCGGCCGCCTGCCGCAGATATGCCCGCAAGTACAGCGGCAGCAAGCTGCGCAGTGCGGTATACAGGTACTGTGCCGGCCAGGGATATCCGAGCGAGGATATCTACGCGATACTCGATGAAATGGAGTGGGATCATGACTAAAATCGTTGATTTGAAGGAAAAGGACCGTCTGACGCAGTATCTGATGGTGAAAAGCTGCATCAAGGGTGTCACCCAGAAGGGGGCACCGTATCTCAACCTGGTGCTGCAGGACAATACCGGCACGATTGACGGCAAGTTCTGGGATGCCAAGGCCGCGGATGAAGCGGCGGCCATCCCGGGCAAAGTGGCTGAGATTTCTTTTGAGGTACTGGAGTACAACCGGGCCCTGCAGCTGCGGGTGAACCGGATTGTACCGGTGGATCAGAAGCTGATCCGGCTGGAGGAATTCCTGCTATCTTCGGCCATGAACGAAGAGACGCTGCGGACCAAGGTACAGGAACTGGCAGCTTCCATCCGGAACGAAAACCTGAAGACCCTGACCGAAGGCATGCTGGCGAAGGTCGGCAAGGATTTCTATGAGTATCCGGCCGCTTCCAAGATCCATCACGGCTACCTCGGCGGCCTGGCTGAGCATACACTGGGCATGGCGGCCATGGCGGAAGAAACAGCAAGACTCTACCCGCTGCTGAACCGCGACCTACTGATTGCCGGTGTGCTGATCCACGACATGGGCAAGACAAAGGAACTGGGGGGTCTGATCTCCGGTGAATACACAACCGAGGGCCGCCTGACCGGTCATATCTCGATCTGCCATGGCTGGCTGATGGAAGTGGCGGCGGAAAAGGGCCTGGCGGACAGTGAGGAAGCCCTGCTGCTGCGGCATATGGTGCTGTCGCATCATGGCCGCAATGAATACGGTTCCCCGGTGCTGCCGGAGATCCCGGAAGCCGAGGCACTGAGTCTGATTGACAACATGGATGCCCGCATGAATACGCTGAAGACGGCCATCGAAGCAGTCAAGCCGGGCCAGTGGACAGCCAAGATGTTCGCGCTGGAAAACAGACAGTTCTATCACGCAAAACTGGACAGGAATGAGGACTGATTATGAGTATTGCACTGAAACTGGCTCAGCTGAGCCACAGCCTTCTGGCCAGGGCGGGAAGGGGCGGATCCCTGCCGGGCACCATTGCGCTGAAAGCCGATCCGGACTTTATCAGCAAGTTTAAGATGCCGCCCAAGGTGATCATCGTAACCGGCACCAACGGCAAGACCACCACCAGCAACCTGATTGCCGAAAGCCTGCGGAAAAACGGCCTGAAGGTCATCAACAACCACCGCGGGGACAATCTGAATGTCGGCATTGCCACCGTGCTGGCCGCCGGCAGTGACGGCAATTTCAACATCCAGGCCGATGCGGTGGTGCTGGAAGTGGATGAGCTGACGGTTTACCGGCAGTTCAAGGCCCTGCGGCCGACAGCCCTGGTCGTGACGAATTTCTTCCGTGACCAGCTGGACCGAGCGGGGGAAATGGAGACCATCATCCGCAAGCTGATGGAAGTGACGGAAAACTTCGAAGGGGATCTGATCCTCAACGGCGATGATCCCAATGTCCTGCGGATTGCGGACAACGCAAAGAAAGCCAAGGTGCACCTGTTCTCGGTCGGTCCCAATGAGATGACAAAGACCGAGACAGACGAGGCCAGCGAAGGAAAGTTCTGCCCGCGCTGCGGCAACCGGCTGATCTATGACTACTACCAGTATTCCCATATCGGCAGGTTCCATTGCGATCATGATGATTTCGGTCAGATCAAACCGGAACTGCTGGTGCCGGAAATCGATTTCAAGAACGGTACTTTCAAGGCCGAAGGGCAGGTCTACCACTCGTTTGTCAATTCCGTGTTCGGGGTTTACAACTGTGCCTGCGTGCTCTGCCTGCTGAAGGCGCTGAATCTTTCCCTGCCGGCGGCGGATGAAGTGTTCAGCGGCTATGAACTCAAGGAAGGCCGCAACGAAGAATTTGCCCTGAGCAAGCCATGCGTCATCAACCTGATCAAGAATCCGACCGGGGCCAATGAAGTCATGAAGTATATCCTGGCCCGGCCGGGTGACAAGAATGTCTGCATCTTCCTGAATGACAACGACCAGGACGGCACCGATGTCTCCTGGATCTGGGATGCCCATTTCGAGCGGCTCAACGTGCCGGAAGTGAAGCGGATCATCTGCAGCGGCAAGCGGGCCTATGACATGGCGCTGCGGCTGAAATACGAGGGCCTGGAGGACCGCCTGCAGGTCATTGAGGATGCGGCCGAGGCAGTCCGCTGGCTGGATGAGCAGAATCTTGACAGCTACATCATGGCAACGTATACGGCGCTGCATTCCACCCGGGCATTGTTGCGAAAGCAGGTGAAGAAATGAATCTGAAAATACTCTGGATGTATCATGATCTGATGGATCTGTACGGGGACAAGGGCAATATCCAGGTCCTGAAGACCCGCTGTGAGCGGCGCGGTATCGACTGCCAGGTGGATGTCTGCACCATCGGCGACGGCCTGGATGTGTCCGGCTATGACCTGATCTTCATGGGCGGCGGGGCTGACTTTGAACAGAATCTGATCTATCAGGATCTTTTGTCCCGCAGGGAGGCCCTGCAGAAGGCTCTGGATGGCGGGGCAGCGTTCCTGCTGATCTGCGGCGGCTATCAGCTGTTCGGCAAGTATTACAAGGACCAGGACGGCAATATCGTGGAAGGGCTCGGTTTCTTTGATTACTATACGGAAAGCTCGGACCGGGATCACCGCTGCATCGGCAATATTGCCGTCATGGCAGCCATGGACGGGGAAGTGTTCCAGGCAGTCGGGTTTGAAAACCACGGCGGCCAGACAAAGAATGTCGCCACCCCGTTTGCCCGGGTGCTGAAGGGACACGGGAATACCTATGACGGCGGCTATGAGGGGTTTGTGACCGACCAGGTGCTGGCCACCTACATGCACGGGTCACTGCTGCCGAAGAATCCGCGGGTCGCCGACCTGGTGCTCAAGCGGGCCCTGCGCCGCAGATACGGGGCGGTGGAACTCGAACCGCTGGATGACACCCTGGAAAAGAAGGCCAGGGACACCATGCTGAACCGGCTGGGCGTCAAGGTCGAAGAATAAAAAAAAGAAACTCCGTCGGCGGACGGAGTTTTCATATGGCTTATTCGGCTTTAAGGACCTTCATGACATCATCGAGATCCAGCTCCGGTGCAGGCTGGAAATCAATGGTGACCGGGTCGGCTTCATCGAAGCGCGGAATGATGTGGAAGTGCAGGTGGTCAACACTCTGACCGGCGGCAGCGCCGCAGTTGTTCAGGATGTTGCAGCCGGCAGCGCCGGTTTTCGCCACGATTGTCCCGGCCAGCTGGCGGGCAACCTTCATGCACTTGACGACGGTTTCCTCATCGGCTTCCAGAATGTTGGCCATATGCTTCTTCGGCATGACCAGGGTGTGCCCGCACAGACGCTGCGGCACGTTCAGGATGGCCAGCACATCATCATCCTCGTAGACGACGGCACTGGGAATTTTATGATCAATGATGTCACAGAAAATACACATAGCAGATTCCTCCTGCCGTTATTATAGTCCCTTGCCGGAATCAGCGAAAGAAAAAGCGATGCCGCAGCATCGCTGATTCAGGTTATTCGCCTTCCTTGATATCCTGGACGAGATAGTCCGGATAGTTTTCCTTCAGATCATCATAGAGCGGCTTGTCATAGACATGGAAGCCGTACTTTTTGAAGTAGTAGGACATGACATCGTTGGAGACGGCGCTCAAGCTTGTGAGCTTTTCCGTGACCGCTTCCTTCATGGTAGCCGGATCGTTGTTGTCCACATGGAGGATGTGGAAGGTACCGTCGGTACCGGTCGCCATGGCCCAGCCGTCATCCGGGGAACCGTTGCGGATGATCCCGGTCACAACCGCGTCATAGACCGTGTCTTCAATCGTATAGATGGACGGCAGGCCGCTGCTGGTGGAGTTGAAGTCGACCGCTGCTTCCTCGGCGTTCTTGGAACCGTCACGCAGGGCACCGAGAGCCGCATTGGCATCTTCTTCCGAAGTGAAGTCAAGCACCGTTGCCTGGACCGGGTGATACTTTTCCGCCAGGGCATCATAGTTCTCGGCGATGTAGCGCTTCGGCAGTTCATCAGCCTGCAGACCCGGCAGGATCACTTCGTTGATGTAGTCTTCCTCGGTCATGCCGGAGGATTCGAGATAATTCTGCAGGGACTCGCCGTACAGGGCTTTCATGCTTTCGAGGGAACCCTCGGCTTCTGCCCGCATTTCATCGGTTACTTCGACTTCTGCCGCACAGATTCTGGCCAGCGCGTCATTGATGACAACCCCGGCACCGTAGGCAGAACTCATAACGCTGTAGATTTCACCCTTGGTGATATTCTGACTGCCGACAGCCATGACAGCTGTGCTGCTGTCCTTCAGCTTGGCCTGTGCATCCGTGCATCCGCACAGCCCGACCAGCAGGGCGGAAGCCATGATCAGTTTCTTCGTGTTCATTCTTCGTTACCTCCTGTTCAGTCCGCAATGCCGAGCGTTTCCTTCAGCATGCCTTCGAGGTCTTCATTGAAGGTCAGGCCGAGTTCCTGGGCTCTTTCCCACAGAGCCTGGGAATTAGCCGTCATATCATAGGAATAGATCAGATCCTGATACGGATCGGTACCGGATTCTTCCTGCAGGGCAGCCAGGGATTCGGCTGTGGATGCGTTGTTGCGGATCCGGAAATAACCGAAGTTGGCGGAATAGACCCAGTCGCTGACTTCACCCTCGTCCAGGGCCAGGGCGGCATCCTGGAAGGCGGTATCCAGCGAAGTCGTATTCACATCGATGGTGCCGAGCACACCGCCGGAAGCGGCTGTGGAGCTGTCTTCGGAATACTGCTTTGCCACTTCGGCAAAATCAGTGCCGGCTGCCAGGGCATCATCCACTGCCTGCATGCGGGCCTGTTCGTCTTCCGTCGGGGTTGTTTCCGGAGTGGAGCCTTCGCCGAACTGAATCAGAATATAGGAGATGTTTCTGACTTTCAGATCATCCGTATGGGCCTTGGCATAATCGGCGCCGACCTTCAGGTATTTCTGATACTGCAACATGTATTCTTCCAGATCTTCATAGGAAGAATAGCCGACCTGGCGCAGAGCCCGGGTGAGGACGGTCTCATAGGAAGCCGGATAGGTGCTCCGGTAGTTGGCGATGACGTTCTGGGCCTGGGCAGCGGCGGCAGCCTTCATGTCATCGGTTGCCTCGACATCCGCCAGCACGGCCTTTTCGAACAGGGCATAGACTGCCTGATCGCCGCCGGATTGATACAGCTTGTCGTAGTAGTCGGAAACCTTGACATCCTCGCCGTTGATTTCATAGACGACATCTTCGCCGTCGACGGCCTTGCCCCTAAGTTTCCCCTTGTTGGTATCGTAGATAAAGAATGCGCTGACGCCCGCGAGCAGGAGCGCGATGATGCATATAAACCAGTTCTTCTTGATAAACCCGCTCATATTACCTCCTGAAAAATGCCTATCCATTATATACAACATGCATATGAAATGCAATTTGAGCATATATGACGAATCTGAACTTTATCTGAACATGAACTCATAAAATACCCCTGACGGAGCCCGTGAACACTTTACAACAAACATTTTTTTGCTTGTGCTATAATGCCGATGACATGAAAGGAGATACGGATATGAAATCTCTTGTAATAAATGATTTGCATGTATCTGTAGAGGGAAAAGAGATCCTGAAAGGGGTCAATCTGACGGTTAACGAAAAGGAGATCCACGCGCTGATGGGGCCGAACGGCAACGGCAAGTCCACGCTGCTGGCAGCCATCATGGGTCACCCGAAATATGAAGTGACCCAAGGCTCGATTTTCTATGACGGTCAGGATGTCCTGGCCATGAGCGTTGACGAACGCAGCCGGGCCGGGCTGTTCCTGGCCATGCAGTATCCCCAGGAAATCCCAGGGGTTACCAACAGTGACTTCCTGCGGGCGGCGATGAATGTCCGCCGGGAATCCCCGGTACCGCTGTTTACCTTTATCAAGGCGATGGAAAAGACCATCAAGGATCTGGAGATGAAGGAAGACCTGGCTCACCGGTTCCTGAATGAAGGCTTCTCCGGCGGTGAAAAGAAGCGCAATGAAATCGTGCAGATGGAACTGCTGAAGCCGACGCTGTCCATGCTTGATGAAGTGGACTCCGGTCTGGACGTCGATGCCCTGCGCATCGTTGCCAGAGCGATCATGAACATGCACGAAGAAAACGGCATGAGCCTGATCGTCGTCTCGCATTATGAACGCTTCTATGAGCTGATTCCGCCGCAGTTTACACATGTGCTGATCGACGGCCGGATCGTGCTGAGCGGGGATGCGGAACTGGCTGCCCGGATTGACCGGGAAGGCTATGACTGGATCTACCGGGAATATGATGTACAGCCGGCGGCCGAAGCTGACAGCCAGCGCCGGGCCGTGAGTATCGGAACCTGTGCCGCCAATCCGCAGGTACGGGGCAGGAACATCTGATGAACGCTCTGCGAACATCCCGGGATATCCGGCTTGCCGGCGGCTACAGCGAATATGAAATCGATACCGGGCGGGATATCGAACTGACGTTCAGCGCCGAGGAAGACTGTGATGTATTTATCCGGATCACCGGCGGGCAGAACATCAGGCTGCGTACCTATACCGCTGCCGGCGTAAAAGCCACATATCTGTTCTGGAACGAAACAGAAGAAAAACTGGAACTGGATGAATCCCACGAGGTCATGCATGACGCCGATCTGCACCTGGCTTATTGCGAAGCAAACCGGGCCGATACGAAGCGGAACACCTGGGTGGCGCTGCGGGAAGAAGGGGCGAAAGCCCGGGTTTCCTCAGCCGCCCTGGTCATGAACGACAAGCACTTCGATATCGATGTCGTTTCCTGCAAACCGCATACCTACGGCTATATGGACAACTACAGCGTTGTGCTGGAAGGCGGCCGCTACTATATGAATGCCATCGGCAAGATCGTCAAGGGCGCCTACGGTTCGGAAAGCCATCAGACTTCCCGGTCGCTGTCCTTCGACAAGGAACAGCGCAGCGAAATCATTCCGACCCTGCTGATTGACGAAAACGATGTGCAGGCCAGTCATGCCATGACGGTCGGACGGGTGGACGAGGATGTCCTGTACTACATGATGTCCCGCGGCCTGACCATGGCCCAGTGCACCCAGCTGATCAGCACCGGCTACCTGCTGCCGATTGCGGCAACGATTGACAACGAGGACCTGCAGAAGAAGCTGCGGGAAGAACTTGAGGAGAAAATTGAAAGATTATGCTCGATGTAAACAAAGTAAGAAAAGACTTTCCGTTTTTCACCAGCAACCCTGATCTGATCTATTTTGACAACGGTGCCACCACACAGAAACCGCAGTGTGTGATTGACGCGGTCAGCGAGTTCTATACCATGGGTGCAGCCAACGTGCACCGGGGCGACTATCCGCTCTCCCTGCACTGGGATGCCCTGTATGACAAGACCAGGGAATCTTTTGCCAAACTTTTGAACTGCCAGGCCAATGAGATTGTCTATACCGCCGGCAGTACACATTCCATGAACCAGATCGCCTACGGTCTGCAGAGAAATTTCCTCAAGCCGGGTGATGTGGTGCTGATTACCGAAAACGAACATGCCAGCAACGTCATGCCGTGGTTCCGCATGCGGCAGGAAAGCGGCATCCAGTATGAATATATCCCGGTTGACAAGCAGGGCAATATTCATATGGAAGATGCCAAGAAGGCCATGCATGCCGGCGTCAAGGCCATTGCCGTGGCCGGCGTCACCAACGTGCTCGGCGCCAAGCAGCCGCTGAAGGAACTGGCAGCCCTGGCCCATGAAAACGGGGCGCTGATGATCGTGGACGGGGCGCAGAGCGTTCCCCACGGTCCGACGGATGTGCAGGATCTCGATATCGACTTCCTCGGCTTCTCCGGTCATAAGATGGGCGGTCCGGGCGGCACCGGCATCATCTACGGCAAGTACGACCTGCTGCAGAAGATGGAACCGGTCTTCCTGGGCGGCGGCATGAACGCGCGCTTTGAAGCCTGCGGCGACATGCTGTATCAGGAGGCCCCGGAAAAGTTCGAAGCCGGCACCCCGAATATCGAAGGTGTCATCGGCCTTGGCCGGGCAGCAGAGTACCTGCTGAGCCTTGGCATGGAGAATATCGAAGCATACGAAAAGGATCTGCGGGCTTACTTTGCCGAGCGGATGAAGGAACTCGACAACGTCGACTTCTACAATCCGGACAATGCGTACGGGCCGATTGCCTTCAATGTGAAGGATGTCTTTGCCCAGGATACCGGCAGCTATCTGGCCGCCAACAATATCTGCGTGCGCTCCGGCAACCACTGCGCCAAGATCCTGCATGAAGTCATCGGTACGGATTCCACCGTCCGGGCTTCGCTGTATTTCTATAACACAAAGGAAGAAGTAGACCGTTTCATTGAGGTAACAAAGGAGATTACTCTCGAAAAGGCTGTCGGCATCTTCTTCTAGGAGGCAGTTCATGAGTGAATACAAAAATCTGCTTGATGACCCGGAAGTTCTGCGTGAACTGATCATGGATCATTACAAGTATCCGCACAACCATGTCCTCAAGGACGGGGCCGGCTACAAGAAGATTCATATGGCCAGCGCCAGCTGCATTGATGACATCACGGTGCAGGCGGATATCGAGAACGGGATCATCAAGGATATCAATTTTGCCGGCATCGGCTGCACGATCAGCACGGCCAGCACCAGCATGATGACGGATCTGCTGGTCGGCAAGACCATTGATGAGGCAAAGGTCATCGTGGACAACTATTTCCACATGGTCAACGCTGAGCCGTACGATGCCGACAAGCTGGATGAAGCCGTGGCCATGAAGAATGTCTGGCGGCAGGCTAACCGCATCAACTGTGCCACCATCGGCTGGCGGGCGATCCGGCAGATGATCGAAGAAAGCGAGGGAAGCCATGAGTGAGAACTACAACGATCAGGTCATGGGATCCCTGGATGAATACAAGTACGGCTTCGCGGATGAAGACACCTCGGTATACAACACCGGCAAGGGTCTGACCGAAGAAATCGTCCGGGAGATCTCACGCATCAAGGAAGAACCGGAATGGATGACGGAATTCCGGGTCAACGCTTTTCATACCTTTGAAAAGCTGCCGATGCCGAAATGGGGACCGGATCTTTCCGAAATTAACTTTAATGATTATGTGTATTATATCCGGCCGGCTGACCGGCTGATGTCCAAGTCCTGGGACGAGGTTCCGGATACCATCAAGGATACCTTCAACCGGCTGGGCATTCCGGAAGCGGAGAAGAAGTTCCTGGCCGGTGTGGCCACCCAGTACGAGTCCGAGATGGTTTACCACAACATGCTGGACGAAGTGCAGGAGAAGGGGGTTATCTTCCTTGATACGGACAGTGCGCTGAAATATGCCCCGGATCTGTTCCGGAAGTACTTCTCCAAGCTGGTGCCGCCAACCGACAACAAGTTCGCGGCCCTCAACAGCGCTGTCTGGTCCGGCGGCAGCTTCATCTATGTCCCGCCGGGAGTCAAGCTGGAAAAGCCGCTGCAGTCCTATTTCCGCATCAATACCGAGCGGATGGGGCAGTTTGAAAGAACGCTGATCATTGCGGATGAAGGCGCGGATGTGCACTATGTCGAAGGCTGCACGGCGCCGCTGTATTCCAATGATTCCCTGCATGCGGCCGTCGTTGAGATCTTTGTCGAAAAGAACGGCCGGGCCCGTTACTCCACCGTGCAGAACTGGTCCACGAACATCCTGAACCTGACCACGAAGCGGGCCAAGGTGGAAGCCGGCGGCATCATGGAATGGGTGGACGGCAACATCGGTTCGCGCATGACCATGAAGTATCCGGCCTGCATCCTCAACGGGGAATATGCCCGCGGCATGTGCATCACCATCGCCGTGGCCGGCAAGGACCAGATCCAGGACACCGGGGCCAAGATGATCCATCTGGCGCCGCACACCAGTTCGACCATCATCTCGAAGTCTGTTTCCCGCAAGGGCGGTGAAGCCAACTTCCGGGATGAGATCTATCTGGGCCCGAAGGCAGACTTTGCCAAGGCGAAGATCGAGTGCGACACCCTGATTCTGGATGACCTGTCCCGCAGTGACACGATTCCGACCAATGTCGGGGCCAACAATACATCGACCATCGAGCACGAAGCCAAGGTCTCCAAGATCTCGGAAGAAGAACTGTTCTATCTGATGAGCCGCGGTCTGAGTGAAGCCCAGGCCACCGAGATGATCGTTCTCGGCTTCCTGGAGCCGTTTACCCGGGAGCTGCCGATGGAATATGCAGTCGAACTGAACCAGCTGCTGAAGCTGGACATGACCGGTTCGGTCGGCTGATTCTGAATCTGCCAGAAAATGCCTGCGGGCATTTTCTTTTCCCTGCGGATTGAAAAAAATCCGTATGATGGTACAATACATGGTACGGAGGCTTAGCTCAGTTGGGAGAGCGCACCCTTCACAGGGGTGATGTCGCAGGTTCGAGTCCTGTAGCCTCCACCATGGTATACACATTCCCCGACAGATCTGCCGGGGATTTTTGTAAAGAGGGGCGGAGGGAAAACGGTTTTTATCCGCCGGGTTCTTTGTGTATGATATAAATGAATAAACAGAAAGCGGTGTTCTATGTCTGAAGAGAGAGCTGTTCCCCATACCAAGGAGATGCGCCAGAAGGCGAATAAATATTTCTTAGCAAAGGTTATTTTCAATCTGATTCTGATTGTGGCCGGGGCCATGCTGATCGGTTTCCTGCTGCGCAGCATGCAGACACGGGCATCCATGCAGCGGCAGAACGAGAACAGCCAGCAGGCCCTGACCGAAGCGCTGGGAACGCTGGAACGGAATGAACAGAGCGCCCGGGAACTGGAAACGATCTATCACCAGGGCAACCAGCAGATTCTCGATGATATCGAACTGGTGCTTGCCGATGGTCTTTCCGATGCAATGGTAACCGCTGATGAGAATATCCGTTCCGATATCATGAAGGAAGCGGCCGACCGGGCCGGAGCCGATTATCTGTTTGTCATGGATACGAAGGGGAATATCGTGCTCAGTCCCGACGCCTCCGAATTCATGGTCAATCCGGCGGTCAACGGAACCCTGACGCAGGAGAATATCAATAACCTGCTGAAATATACAACTACAGCCGAGGGGACCGTGACCCCGGTCCAGGTCAAAAACCGGTTCGGGACATTCTGGTTCTATTCCCGGCCTTACCGGTTCTGGGATCAGGATTATGCGCTGGTCATCGGCGTATCGACAGGCGTCTTGGAACAGCAGACAGGCACCCTGCGGGATGTATCCGCGGTGCTGCGGCGGACTGCCGTCATCAATGACGGCTTCCTGTTTGCGGTCAATAAAAACAACAGCCTGTTCATGTACTTCAATAACGGGGAGGATATGCTGACGGGGCAGAATGCCCTGCAGTGCGGCCTGTCCAGAAATGCCCTGAACGACGGGTATGCCGGGGTGGAAACCATCCGGGGACAGGAATACTACTGTGTTTCCCGGATCTTCGGTGATCAGGCAGTGATCTGTGCGACAGCCCGGACTGACCGGATTGTGGCGGATGACAGGTATGTCCTGTTCTGGACGCTGCTTGGCTTTATCATTGTCATGCTTGTTTCTCTGACTTACGCCGTGATTGTCCGCAATGACTTTGTCCGGCACGCGGTAGAAACCGAAAGGGTTGTGCTGCTGAAGGACACTGAGAACCCGATGTATTTCGACCGCTCTGTTTTCCGAAAGGTATTCCCGCTGCTGCTGGTCAGCATCATGATTGTGTACGGCATATCGTACTATACACAGACCCTGCTGGAAGTGACCCAGGGGGTGGAGAAGTCCTCTGCCGCCCTGCAGGAAGTCACCGGGCGGTATGAAGAAAGCGTGGAAAACCGGGAAGCGCTCAGTGCCTACAACGACGAGCATTTCCTTTCAACCGCAAGACTGCTGGCCTTTATCGTGGAAGAACTCCCTGATGTTCTGAATGAGGACAGCGGCCGCTATTACAGTACGTATGATGAAACCGACAACCGGGTTTTCCTGGCCGATGACGAGGGCAACCGCCTGCAGTCCGTGGATCATTCGGCCGTGCTGCAGCAGCTGTGCGATACCAACAGCATTGACGCCATCTATGTCTATAACGAAGACGGCCGGACCATCGCTACCAGTACAGCCAACTGGTTCTTTACGCTGAGCCGCGATCCGGAAGCACAGTCCTATCCGTTCCAGGCAGTCCTGGACGGCCGGGTTGACAGTTATATTCAGGAACGCCTGACCAACGATCTCGGTGAAGAGCATCAGTATATCGGCGTGGCGATGAACTACTATACGATGAAGGACGAAGAGGGGAACACCCGCTATGTTTCCCGTTCGGATTATGAGAAGTCAGTAGTGGAAAGCGGGCTGAACGGCAACATGACCGGTGACGGCATTACCGGACACCGCTCCCTGCTGCAGATTGAATTGAGCGACAGCCTGTCCGACCGGCTGCTGGAACCGACCAGTGCCGAGCGGGCCCTGTCCACCAGCATGCTCAGCGGCGGTGCCATCGTCATGTTTGACACCACGGAGGATCATGTCTGCGTCTATTCGCCGATGGCAGCGAGCATCGGCCGCACGGCAGCGGATCTCGGCATTCCGGACAATGCCTTCAGCGGTATGGATTACTACGGCTTCACACGGGTCAACGGGGTTTCCTATTTCCAGTATTTCCGTTATGTGAATGATTACTTCATTGCCACAGCGATTCCGAAGAGTTCCATGTACAAGGCCAGAGTGCCCATTTCCTTGATGACGGCTGTCATCTGCTTTGTGCTGATCCTGTTCCTGACTTTGACGGTCACCCTGACCAACAGTGAAGAAGAGAAGCTCTATCAGGTCATGAGCGACGAAGAAGCCGAAAGCGGCCTGAACAAAGCCATCTTCAGTATTATCCTGCCGTCCGGCCGGCGGTCTTCCACGACCAATGCGGCAGCCCGCTGGGACAACCGGCATGTGTCATGGAGTGAAAAGGGACCGGAACAGAAACTGATTGATATTGCCAGGGCGATCATGCTCGTCCTCATCATTTATATCCTGCTGTCGGCATTTGTGCTTCCCACCTCGCTGCAGGACAATTCCGTGCTGCGGTATATCCTGGGCGGATCCTGGACCCGGGGCTGGAACGTCTTTGCCCTGACGGCCTGTGCCATTGTGCTGATGTCGACGATCATCCTGGTCGCGGTCTGCCGGATCCCGGTCAATATCATCTCCTCGATGCTCGGGGCCAGAACCGAAACCCTGGGCCATCTGCTGCTGTCCATTCTGAAGTACGGCGGCTCCATCGGGGCGCTGTTCTACTGCCTGTACCTGGTCGGCCTTGACGCCGGCGGCCTGCTGGCCAGTGTCGGTATTCTGTCGCTGGTCATCGGCCTTGGTGCCCAGAGCCTGATCCAGGATATCATTGCCGGTATCTTCATTGTCTTTGAAGGGGAATTCCGGGTCGGTGACATCGTAACGATCAAGGATTTCCGCGGTACCGTGCTCGACATCGGTCTGCGGACCACCAAGATCATCGGTACGGACGGCAATATCAAGATCTTCAACAACAGTGAAATTTCCGGTGTCCTGAACATGACAAAAGAGACCTCGGTGGCTATGGCATCCATCAGCATCGAATACGGGCAGGATATTGAATATGTGGAAGCCGTGCTGGCGCGTGATCTGCCGGCCCTGCGGGAAAAGAATCCGAAGATTCTGGACGGCCCGACGTATCTGGGCATCTCCGAACTGGGCGATAGTGGTGTCACCATGCGGATCATTGCCCGCTGCAGCGAGCGGGATGTCAGAGGCGTGAACCGGTTCCTGAACCGCGAAGTGCTGCAGATCTTCTACCGCAACGGCATCAATGTACCGTTCAACAACGTGACGATATCCAACCTGGATCCGTCCCCGAAGAAGACCTTGGCAGATTTTATAAGAGAACAGGAGGAGAGAGGCGAATGAAACAGAGCCGAATCATTGCGGTGCTGAGCTGTATCCTGCTGACAGCCTGTTCGGCAGGCCAGCCGGCCGATGAGTCCGCCGCTCCCACCCGGGTGCCTGAAACGACAGTCGTGCGGCAGGCGCTGGGCTCGAACGGCCATATCTTTACCTCTATTGCGATCGAGCAGGGATTCTTCGCCGATGAGGGCATTACCGTGGAATATGTCCCGGTTGCCAGTGATGCGGAAGTGTTTGAAGCAATCAAAGACGGCCGGATCGATATCGCGGCCAACTCCGGTACGAACCTGCCGCTGGAGAATATCTCCAAAGGCATGGACCTGACGATCTTCGGCGGGTATATGCTGACCGGCTGCATGCCGATCTTTGCCCGTACGGACACGGAATGGAACGGCATCGAGGACCTGATCGGCAGTACGATGGCCTGTGAGCCAAACCTGTTCGCCGTGACCGGGCCGCTGCTGGATATGGGCTATCAGCCGCTGCAGCAGATCACCTGGCTGAATCCGGAAGATCAGATGGATCGTATCCGCGCAGTGGAAAGCGGGGAAGCGGATTTCGGCCTGGTCGGAACATCCCTGAATTACGAGATCAACAGCAACCCGAACCTGAAGGTGCTGACCTATGCGGATGATATCCTGCCGGATTATTCGTGCTGCCGGGCGGAAGCGCTGACCAGCTGGGTCAAGGAGAATCCCAACACGGTGATAGCCGTGCTGAAGGGCTGGATCCGGGCCATGGAATACTATGATTCCCATCATGATGAAACCGTCCATCTGACCATGAAACAGATCGGTCAGGACGAAGAGTATGTGCGGGCTTATCTCGACAATCCCCGCTGCAACCTGGATGTCGATCCGATGAAGAGTGCCGTGGAAAGAGCCTGGACCTATATGGGCCGGCTCGGACTGCTCGACCGGGATGCGGCCGGGATGGACATCGACGAGCATATCAACACGGAACTGTACAAGATTGCCCTGGATGAATGCCAGGCCCAGTACGGCAGTGAAAACCCGCAGTTCTATGAGAGGATGCAGTCCCAGTTCGCCAAAAACAATCAGTAACCAAAAAAACAGCCTTCCCGCGGGAAGGCTTTCTTTGTGCTTACTTGCTTAATTCAATGGCCCGGTTGATGCATTTTTCATCAGCCCGTTCAACCATGCTGTCGAGGTCTTCGGCTTCAAATACCCGGATGGCTTCGATGGTGGTGCCGCCCTTGGAACAGACGGAGGCGATGAAGTCCTCCAGCGGTTTGTCCGGCTCGGCTTCCAGCAGCCTGCCGGAGCCGATCATGGTCTGCACCAGCAGGGTTCTGGCGGTTTCCGGATCCACGCCGCGGCGGATGACATCCTTCAGGATGCTGTTGAGGAAGTAGTAGAAGTAAGCCGGGGTGCTGCCGTGGACGGCAATGATGTTGTTCATCTGGTCTTCCGGAATATCGCGGACAACTCCAAGCGCTTCAAACATGGAGCGGACAAATTCCAGGTCTGCGGCAGCCACATCATCCGTATGGCACATGGCAGTGGCCCCGCACGATACCATCAGCGGGGTGTTCGGCATGACCCGGATGACCGGGATACTGCCGGCCAGATCCCGGATGTGCTGCATGGACAGGGCGGCAACGATGGACAGCAGGCAGTCAATCGGGACGCCGCTGAGTTTCGGCAGGACCGAATCAACGACCTGCGGGGTAACGGCCAGCAGGACGACATGCGCTGACGCGGCCAGTTCGGCTTCGCTGTCAAACAGGGCAAAGCCGAGTTCCGCACAGTTGTTCCGGATGGTTTCAGACGGATCGAATACGGCGATTTCTTCTGCTTTCAGCAGGCCGCGGTTCAATGCACCCCTGGCAATGGACATGCCCATGTGGCCGCAGCCGATGAATCCGAGTCGATACTGTTTCATATAGTTTTCTCCTTTAAACAAATATCATTATATGGCAAACAAGTGCCGGGTGCAGGGAAAAACAATTTACGGTAGAATAATGACGTCATGTATATCGTAAATCTGTGGATCGAGCACCCGGTAAGGGGGCTGGATCAGACATTCAGTTATCTGTATGAAAAGGAACTTGCGTCCGGGGTCCGGGTGCAGGTTGATTTCAACGGGCGCAAGCTGATCGGCTTCGTGGAAAACAGCGTCCCGGCCGACCGGGACGAGGCTGCCCTCAGACAGCAGTACGGCTATGCCCTGAAACATATCGATGATGTTCTGGATGAGGAACCGCTGCTGACCGAGGAACTGCATGATCTGGCCATGTGGATGGCGGATGCTACCCTGGCCCCGCGGATTGCCTGTTTCCAGGCGATGCTGCCGGGGAAAGTCAAGCCGCAGTCCGGCAAGGAGAGTGTGGTCAGGGAAAACTGGATCCGGATCAGTGACGCCGAAGTCAGCCTGACCCCGAAACAGCTGGAAGCGTATGTATACGTCCGGGATCATCAGCCGCTGCGCTACAGTGAGCTGCGCCGGCTCTATCCCAACCAGGCCCGGCAGCTGATCGAAAAGGGGGCTGCCGTGCTGGAAAGCCGGGAACGGGAAGCCGGTTCACTGGCGCTGGAAGAGACATCGGATTCCCTGAAACTGAATGAGGTTCAGGACGCAGCCATGAAGGAGATCGAAACCAGTGATGATCCGGTTTTCCTGCTGCATGGCGTGACCGGGTCGGGCAAGACGGAAATCTATCTGCAGATGGCCGAAAAGGCCCTGAAAGCCGGCCGGCAGGTGCTGATCCTGGTGCCGGAAATCGGGCTGACCCCGCAGATGATCGAACGGGTCCAGAGCCGCTTCGGCATGGATCTGGCCATCTATCATTCGGCTCTGAATGCCCAGGAGAAATATGAACAGTACCGCAAGGTGAAGACCGGCCGGGCAGCGATTGTCGTCGGCACCCGCAGCGCGGTATTCCTGCCATTCCGGGATCTCGGGCTGATCGTGCTGGATGAAGAACATGATTCCTCCTATAAACAGGAGAACCAGCCGGCCTATCACTGCCGGGATGTGGCTATCTGGCGGGGCCGCTACCATCACTGCAAGGTGATCCTGGGGAGCGCGACGCCATCGCTGGAAAGCTATGCCCGCGGCATCCGCAGTGTATACCATCTGGTGAAGCTGCCGGAACGGGTGAACCGGTCGATGCCGGAAATTGAAGTTGTGCCCCTGAAGGACGCATTGCAGAAAGGGGATTCCTATATCCTGACAAAGACGCTGAAAGAGCGTATGCAGACCGCCCTGGCGGCGAAGAAACAGGTCATCCTGTTATTGAACCGGCGCGGCTACAGCACCCAGATGCGCTGCCGCAGCTGTCAGGAAGTCATTGTCTGTCCGCATTGTGATCTGGCGATGAGTTATCACCGTGATGAAAAGATCATGAAGTGCCATGCCTGCGGCACGGTCATGCGGCTGCCGAAATACTGTCCTTCCTGCGGCCAGCCGGCCGGGTATTCTTCCTACGGGTTCGGGACCCAGCGGCTGGAACAGGACGTGCAGGAGTGCTTCCCGCAGGCCCGGATCCTGCGCATGGATGCCGATACCACCGCAGCCAAAAACAGCCACCAGAAGATCCTGGAGCGCTTTGGCCGCAAGGAAGCGGATATCCTGCTCGGGACCCAGATGATTGCCAAGGGCCTGGATTATCCGGATGTGACCCTGGTCGGCATCATCAACGGGGATGAAGGCCTGAGCCGGACGGATTACCGCAGCTGTGAGACGACGTTTGACCTGCTGATGCAGGCCAGCGGCCGCAGCGGCCGTTCGGAAGATGCCGGGCGGGTGGTGCTGCAGGTCTATGACCCGGATCACTATGCCGTACGCTGTGCCATCGAGCAGAATTACGAATCATTCTTCGTCAATGAGATGCGTTTCCGCCATGCCGGCCAGTATCCGCCGTATACCTACATGATTGCCCTGACGGTGATCGGCCGTTCGCAGAAAGAAGCGGATGAAACGGCCGGGATCCTGAAGGCCCATCTGCAGAATGAAGCATATAAAACGATCGGGGTGATTGCCCTCTTGAAAATACAGGACCGGTTCCGCAGCCGGATCCTGCTGAAAGGAAAGGATCTCGATGTCATGCGCAGTGATGTCCGGCGGGCCCTGGCCGACCCGCAGGTCAGTCCGAAACATGTGCGCATTGATGTCAATCCGATGACATTGGACTGATGAACAATCCCAGAAAAATTGCCCTGGATGCCCTGTACCGGGTCATCCATCAGAATGGATATGCCAACCTGATCCTGCGCCGCTCGAATGATCTTTCAGCGGCTGATCAGGCGCTGGTTTCGGCACTGGTCTACGGCACGCTGCGCAATTATCACTGGCTGGAATACCAGTGGCGCGGCTATGCGGAACGGAAGGTCAGGCCCCAGACCGCGGTCTTATTGGACATGAGCGTGTTCCAGCTTCTGTATCTGGAAAAGATCCCGACCTATGCCGTGCTCAGTGAAGCGGTGGAACTGGCGGCCGAGCGGGACCGGAAGTTTGTCAATGCCATCCTCAGAAAGGTTGTCCAGAACGGTGCCCGGCCGGCGCCGGAAGGGGATGAATTGAAAAAAGCAGCGCTGGAGACCAGCCATCCGGAATGGCTGCTGCGGCTCTGGCAGGCCCACTACGGGGAAGCGGCGGCGCTGGCCATTGCGGCGCACGATCAGACTTCCGCCGGTGTATACGGGCGTATCAACCGTCTGAAGATCAATCCGCAAAAGTTGCAGGAACATCCTGCCGTGACCATGCTGGAAAATGACTGTTTCCGCTATGCCGGGGTATTGAGCCGGACGGAGTGGTTCAAAGCCGGCCAGGTCATTATCCAGGACCGGGCCGCCCAGCTGATCCCGCATTATCTCGATGTAAAGCCGGGCATGAAGGTGCTCGATCTCTGCGCGGCACCGGGAACGAAAACCCAGCAGATCGCAGTGCTGATGGAGAACCGGGGTGAACTGATCGCCAATGATGTCAATCCGGGCCGGGTGAAGCTGATCGAACAGCTGATGGAAAAAACCGGCGTCACCATCTGCCAGACCGCCGTGCAGGACGCTTCCGTCCCGGTGGAAGCATGGCAGGATGGCTTTGACCGGGTGCTGGCCGATGCGCCGTGTTCGGGGCTGGGGGATCTGCGCCACAAGCCGGAAATCCGCCTGCATGTCACGCCGGAGAGCATTGATGAACTGGTCCGTCTGCAGCAGCAGATTCTCGACTGCAGCGCGGCTTATGTGCGTGCTGGCGGTATCCTGGTCTACAGCACCTGTACTCTGAACCGCAAGGAAAACGAAGGCCAGGTGCAGTCTTTCCTGAAGCGGCATCCTGAATTTGTCCTGAATAAAGAGAAAACCTGCCTGCCGCAGGAGCTGGACAGTGACGGGTTCTACATGGCGCAATTGACAAGAATTTCATAGCCGGAGTGTGATAGAATATAGACCATGCGGACAATATATGATCTTACCCTGAAACAAATGGAGGAAATGCTGGCGGAGAAAGGCCAGAAGTCCTACCGGGCAAAGCAGCTGTATGCCTGGCTGTACCGGAAACAGGTCTCTTCTTTTGATGAGATGACCGATCTGCCGGCAGTCCTGATCAGCGAACTGAAAAACGAATACTGCCTCATGCCGGTTACCCTGGTGGAAAAACAGGTCGCCAGGGACCTGACCGCAAAATATCTGTTTGAACTGCAGGACGGAAGCACCATTGAATCCGTACTGATGCATTTTAATTTCGGCGAAAGTGTCTGTGTGACGACCCAGGTCGGCTGCAGCATGGGCTGCACGTTCTGCGCATCCGGCCTGCTGAAGAAACAGCGGGACCTGACGGCCGGGGAAATTGTCGGCCAGATCATGTATATCCAGAAGGAACTGGCGGCCGAAGGCAAGCGGGTGGACAACGTCGTGGTCATGGGCACGGGTGAACCGTTTGACAACTATGACAACGTCATGGACTTCTGCAAGGTGATCAACAGTGATCTCGGCCTGAGCATCGGCGCCCGGCATATTACGATTTCAACCTGCGGCATCATCCCGAAGATCCGGGCGTTCGCGGCGGAACATCTCCAGTACAACCTGGCGATTTCCCTGCATGCCCCGACGGATGAACTGCGGACCAGGCTCATGCCGGTCAATAAGGCATATCCGCTGGCGGATCTGATGGCCGCGCTGCGTCAGTACAGCGAGGATAACCACCGCCGGCTGACGTTTGAATATATTCTGCTGAAAGGGGTCAATGATTCCGATGAACAGGCGAAGATGCTGGCGGACCTGGTCCGGGGCATGAATGCCTATGTGAATCTGATTCCCTACAATGAAGTCGATGAAAACGGCTATCATTCCGTCGATGACAAGGCGGCGCTGCACTTCTATGACGTGCTGATGAAAAACGGCGTCAAGGCAACGCTGCGGACGCGTCACGGCGAAGATATCGATGCGGCCTGCGGACAGCTGCGGGCAAAGCACGAAAGGAATAAAAAGAATTAATGAAATACTGCGGCACGACCGACCGCGGGAAACTGCGCAAAAGCAATCAGGACAACTACGTCATCGCGACCAACCGGAACGGTGATGTTTTTGCCATTGTCTGTGACGGCATCGGCGGCGGCCGCGGCGGGGATATTGCCAGCCGCATGACCGTGAATTACTTCTCCGAACTGTTCGCGGATCACGGCGGTTTCGAGTCGGCCAGTGATGCCAAATACTGGCTGCGGATCAACATTGCGGAAATCAACCGGCGGATCTTCCAGCGCGGCAAGGACCAGGAGGAACTGCGCGGCATGGGCACAACCATGTGCGGCGTACTGAAATCCTCGGTGGGCACCTTCGTGGTCAATATCGGGGACAGCCGGGCCTATTCCTGGCGGCAGGACAGCGGCCTGAAGCAGCTGACCATTGATCATACGCTGGTACAGGATATGATCATGCACGGGGAAATCACCCGCAAGGAAGCGGAGAACTATCCCCGCAAGAATGTTCTGACCAATGCCCTGGGGGTTTGGGAGAGCGTGCGCAGCGAC
This sequence comes from Solobacterium sp., assembly GCA_017543005.1. GTDB lineage: Bacteria > Bacillota_I > Bacilli_A > Erysipelotrichales > Erysipelotrichaceae > Bulleidia. The sequence goes on from JAFWEA010000100.1 coordinate 22,667, forward strand.
ATTGACACGCACCCGGAAGCAGTGCAGGGGTATCTGATCTGCAGCGACGGGCTGCACGGTTATGTCAACGAAAAGAACATTGCCAAAATCGTCATGACCAAAGGCCGGGATCCGGCCCTGAAGGTCCGCAGACTGGTCAAGGCGGCACTCGATGCCGGTGGCTTCGACAATATTACGGTGATTCTGATTGATCTGGAAGGGGAGGATGCAGCATGAGCAACAATATGATTGCAAATCGGTATGAAGTCTTCCAGCATATCGGCCAGGGCGGCATGGCAGATGTTTTCCTGGCGGTTGACACCATCCTCAACCGGCATGTAGCCATCAAGATCCTCCGCAGCGAACTGTGCACCGATGCGGTGTCCGTGCTGCGCTTTGAGCGGGAAGCCCAGGCGGCGACGGCGCTGTCGCATCCCAATATCGTGGAAATCTATGATGTCGGCGAATACAAGGGACATCATTACATCGTCATGGAATACGTGCCCGGCAAGACATTGAAACAGGTCATCCGGGACCGCGGGGCGCTGCTGAAGGAAGAGGCTGTCGACATTGCCAAGCAGCTGGTTTCAGCGACGGCAGAAGCCCACCGGCGGGGTATCATCCACCGGGATATCAAGCCCCAGAATGTCATCGTCAAATCCGACGGTTCAATCAAGATCCTGGACTTCGGCATTGCCCTGGCCAAGGGCAGCATGCAGCTGACGCAGGCCAACAATGTCATGGGCTCGGTGCACTATCTGGCGCCGGAGCTGGCCCGGGGCGAACCGGCTACGGTGCAGAGCGATATCTACGCGCTGGGCATCGTGCTGTATGAAATGCTGACCGGGGATGTGCCGTTCAAGGCGGAAAATGCCGTCCAGGTTGCCCTGATGCAGATGCGCAACGAGCTGCCGGACTGCCAGAAGATCAATCCGACCATTCCGATGTCGGTAGCCAATATCATCACCAAGGCAACGGCCAAGGACAAGAGCCAGCGGTATCAGAACTGTCAGGAGATGCTGAATGAACTGCGGGTCTGCCTGCTGCCGGAGAACCTCAACCAGCCCAAACTGGTGCTGAAGCCGGCCCCGAAGGAACGCCGTCCGGCGGCCCCGGAACAGACCCATGCCATGCCGGTGGTCAATGACAACCGCATCATCGCCAACACCGGTCATCAGAAGAAACAGCGGGATGCGACGGCCCCGCAGAAGGTGGTCCGTCCGGCTGTCCAGAAGAAGCCGAAGAAGCGTCTGCTGAACCGGATCGCCCTGGCGGTGCTGATCATGCTGCTCAGCCTGCTGGCCATCAGCGGCATCTACTTTGCCCTGAGCCTGAGCGGGATTCTTTCCCCGCGGGTTGAAGCCATCGTGGTACCGGATATTGTCGGCATGACCCTGACGGAAGCCAAGGAAGTCTGCACGAACAGCAACCTTGTCCTGGATACTTCCAACGTTACATATACCCTGACCGAAAGCACCGAGAAGGGCCGCATCATTGCGGTGGAACCGGCGATCGGCACGGAAATCGAAACCGGCTCCCGCATCACGGTCACCGTCTCCAGCGGCGTTTATGCCCTGGCGGATGATTTTGTCGGCATGAATATCGGTGCGGTCCGGGAGATGATTTCAAATCCGAGCGCCGAAAACCGGGACAGATACCGGAATATCGTGCTGACTGTGGCCGAGCAGGACAGCGACACTGCCCAGCCGGGTGAAATCATCGCCCAGGAACTGCTGGAGCCCGGCATGCCGTACAACCCCGAAACCAAGACGGAAATGCGGCTGGTCTATGCCAGCTATCCGGTCATTGTGATCCCCGGCAATATCGAGGGGATGGCCGTGGATGAAGCGGCGGCCCTGCTGGAAGGCATGGGTGTGCGGGTGCTGACCAGCAACCTGGACTACAGCTCCCTGCCGCAGGAACAGATCGATCAGCTGCAGTTCGGCATCGTCATCAAGTCCGATCCCGAAATGGGCAGCGAATATACCCAGCGGGAAGACAACTACATCACATTATTCTTTTATTGATAACAGCAGGAAATGAAGGCCAGAATCGTTAAAATCATATCCAAGAACTATCAGGTACTGACTGATGCCGGTGAGCGGCTCGATGCCCTGGTGATGGGAAAAGTCCGCCTGCAGACCGTGCCGCTGGCCGGGGATGAGGTGGAAATCGAGCAGATTGACGGCCGCTGGGCCATTCAGAAAGTACTGCCCCGGCGCAACCGGCTGATCCGGCCGGCTGTGGCCAATGTGGATCAGGCCATCATCGTCATGAGTGTCAGGGATCCGGATTTTTCCACGGCCCTGGTGGACCGGCTCAGTTTCCTGATTGTGCATGCCGGCGTGCAGCCGCTGCTGTGTGTGACCAAGACGGACCTGGGCATCCCGGATGACGTGGAAAAGGCCATCCGTGAATATGAACAGGGACCGATGCAGGTCATCCGGACCCGCAAGGACGTGCTCGAGCCGCAGCTCGCCGATATCCTGAAAGATAAGATTTCGGTGCTGACGGGACAGTCCGGGGCCGGCAAGTCGACACTGCTGAACGGTCTGAACCCGGATTTCCATCTGGCCACCCAGGAGATCTCCAAGGCCCTGGGCCGCGGCCGCCACACCACAAGGCATAACGAACTGCACGAGGTGGCAGGGGGCCTGGTGGCGGATACGCCGGGCTTCAGTTCCCTGGAATTCAATCACATGTCACTGGATGACCTGGCCTGGAGCGTTCTCGAATTTCAGCCGTATCTCGGCCACTGCCGGTTCAATGACTGCATGCATATGGATGAACCCGGCTGCGCGGTCAAGCAGGCTGTGGAAGCGGGCATCATCCCGCAGATCAGATATGACAACTATCTCAGCATCGCAAAGCTGATTAAACAGCGGAAGGAGCGGTATATATGATCGTGGCACCTTCGGTTCTGTCCCTGGATTATGCCAGGATGAAGGAACAGGTGGAAGAACTGAATGACTCGGGGGCGGAATGGATCCATTTTGATGTAATGGACGGCCATTTCGTACCGAATCTGACGTTCGGTCCGGATATTCTCAAAGGGTTCAAAAAGATAAGCCCGCTGACCATGGATGTGCATCTGATGGTGACCGATCCGGCTTTCTTTGCCGGGGTCTTTCTCGATGCCGGGGCCGATATCATTACCTTCCATGTCGAAGCGCTGAATAATGAAGATGATATCCATGGCCTGGCAAAGATGATCCATGAACGCGGGGCCAGAGCCGGTCTTTCCCTGAAACCGGGTACGGACCTGAGCGTCCTGAAGCCGTTCCTGAAGGACTTTGACCTGTTTTTGATCATGTCCGTGGAACCGGGCTTCGGCGGGCAGGCGTTCATGCCTGAAGCGGGCGAGCGCATCATGATCCTGCGCAGCTGGCTGGACCTGACCGGCAGCAAGGCCCTGATCGAAGTGGACGGCGGCATCAACGAGGAAACCGGCAGACTGTGCCGGCAGGCCGGGGCCGATGTGCTGGTGGCCGGTTCGTATGTATTCAAACATGATATCCGGAAAGCGGTGAGTTCCCTTGCCGGATAACTGCATGATCATTCTGACCCTGGCGGACCGGGTCCCGGTCTTTGCCGGTGATTATATCGGGGCCGACCGCGGCGCCCTGGTGCTGGCGAGAAGCGGTGTGCGCATGAAGCTGGCCCTGGGTGACTTCGATTCGGTGACGGAAGAAGAGTTCGCCCTGATCGAACAGTGGAGCGATGAGGTCATCCGCCTGCATCCCATCAAGGATGACAGCGACAGCGAAGCGGCCGTCAATGAGGCAATGCGGCGCGGCTACCGGCAGATTGTGCTCTGGAATCCTTTCGGGGGCCGGGCGGATCATGCCGTGGTGAACCTCCGGCTGGCCGAAAAAAATCCGGGCACCGTCATCCTGCGGGATGAGCAGAATGAAGTTCAGGCACTCGGACCGGGTGTATATGAATTTGCGCCGGAATATGCGTATTTCTCGCTGTTTGCGTTAGCTGAAAGTGAAATATCCCTGGCCGGCATGAAGTATCCCCTGGAACACCGGAAGATCACGCCGGCGGATCTCTACGGCCTCTCCAATGAGATCAGCGGGGCAAAGGGGACTTTGACCATTCACAGCGGATGCATGCTGGTGATCCGCTCCGAAGACAAAAAAAAGATTTCTTAGCGAAATCCTTTTTTTAAGCGTTGTCTGCCTCTGCCTGAGGGGCTGCTGCAGCTTTTGTTCTGGCACCGGCCTTCAGGGTTTTCAGGGCGCGGGCGGAAATGCGTACTGTCTGCGGCTTACCGTCAACAATCATATGAACTTTCTGCAGGTTGACATTCCACTTGCGGCGGGTAGCACGCAGGGAATGAGAACGCCTGTTTCCCGACATAGCTTTTTTACCGGATACGGCACAAACTCTGGACATGACCATAACCTCCTTACTTTAATCGCTTAATTAGAGTATCACGGTTCATAGGGAAATGCAACAGATTATTTATATACGGGAACAGGAAAAAAAATCACCGGAAACGGGCGGCGGAACGCTATGAAATGATGTTAATTTTGCCTGTCCCGTGATAAAATACTTTCGTATATCGCTTAAAGGAGTTTTACTGTGGACAACAAACAGATTTATGCGGCAGTTGAAATTACCGATCACGAAGTACGGCTGATTGTCGGCGAGTTTTTCAATACCCGGTTCAATATCATCAAGGTGGAACGGGTGCCGGTCAGCGGGCTTTCCGGTAACGCCGTGACCGATGAAACAGCTGTCATTGAAGCGGTCCGCAAGGCTGCGGCCGATGCCGAGAAGATGATCGGGGCGCCGGTCAAAAAAGTCATTCTCGGGCTGCCGTCCCATAACATGAAGCGTTACTCGCTGCGTTCCACGGTCAAGATCACCGGCATTGACGGTACGATCACCGTAGAGGATGTACGGGAAGCGATGCGGAAGGCGGAAGCCATCAAAATTGACAAGAATTATGCTTTGATCCAGACCGTCTGCGTGAAGTACACGGTGAACGGCATCACCAGCCGGCGCATGCCGATCGGTGAGAAAGCCTATGAGATGACAGTGGATATCGACCTGCTCTGCGCGGATCGTAAACTGTCGTTTGACCTGGTAAACTGCGTGGAGAAAGCCGGTCTGCAGGTCATGGATATCTATCTGGATATCTTTGCGGTGGCCAAGGAAGCAGCCCTGTTTGAACAGGCTGTCAACCAGAATGTCATCGTGCTCAAGATGGAGCGGGAAAACACAACCCTGGGCCTGATCACCAAGGGCAAGCTGAATGCCTGCATGATCGAACCGCTCGGTGTCGGCACGATTGCCGGGGCTGCGGTGGATGCCTACGGCCTCAAGGGCGATGTGGCCACCGAGCTGGTCAAGTACAGTGTCAGACTCGATGAGCGCTCCGCTTCGGCCAATCCGGTCTACATCTGGGCCGAGAACGGAGAGACCAGAAAAATCAATGAAATGGAGCTGTATGACTGCATCAGACCGCAGGTTGATGAATGGCTGAGCAGTATCGGTGAATTATGTGGATCAATCTTGCAAGCCGGTCCGACTGCCGTTATAATTACGGGAGAAGGCGGCGAAATGCAAGGACTTGATGTGGAATTGCAGCGTCGTCTTAAGTGTGAAGTCCGCAATTATATCCCGGAAACACTGGGTGGAAGAAATGCCGGACTGACCGCATGCCTGGGTCTGTTCTATGCCTACAAGGACAAGCTGCCCATTTCCGGCTATGTCGATTCCAGCCTTGATATGGAAGCATTCCTGAAGGCTGTATCGTACCGGGAACGGGAAAAGAACGGAACCGAGCAGGAAGATACACTCACAAACAAGTTGAGGAGAGTACTCCTTGACGGCCGGAAATAAGAGAGGACATGAGTATGACAGAGTTTTCGTATAATCAGATTGCCAAGATCAAGGTATTCGGCATCGGCGGTGCCGGCAGCAACGCAGTCAACAGAATGGTACAGGAAGGTGTGCAGGGTGTTGAGTTCTATGTCGCCAACACAGACCTGCAGGCCCTGGATATTTCCCCGGTAAGCAATAAGATCCAGCTGGGCAATGAAGGCCTGGGCGCCGGCGGAAATCCGGACAACGGCCGCAAGGCAGCTGTGGAAAGCGAAGCTGAAATCCGCAAGGCCATGGAAGGTGCCGACATGATCTTCCTGACAGCAGGTCTCGGCGGCGGTACAGGTACCGGTGCTTCACCGCTGTTTGCCAAGATTGCCAAGGAACTGGGCTGCCTGACCGTAGGTATCGTCACAAAGCCGTTCAGCTTCGAAGGCAGACGCCGCATGATCCAGGCAGAACAGGGTCTGGAACAGTTGAAAGAATATGTTGACAGTCTGATTATTATTTCCAATAACAAAGTTCTCGAAGTCATCGGTCATATTCCGTTTGAAGATGCCTTCAAGGAAGCAGACAACATTCTGCGTCAGGGCGTACAGACAATCACTGACCTGATTGCCGTACCGGCCATGATCAACCTGGACTTCGCCGACATCAAGAGTGTCATGGAAGGTCAGGGCAGTGCGCTGATCGGCATCGGCATGGCTACCGGCGACAACAAGGCGCAGGAAGCTGCTCTGAAGGCCATTCAGTCCCCGCTGCTGGAAGCGCAGATCACCGGCGCCAAGAGTGCCATCGTCAACGTTACCGGCGGTGCCTCCATGTCTGCATATGATGCTCAGGAAGCAGTCGATTATATCCGCGAAGCAGCCAACAGCGATATCGATATCATCTTCGGTGTGGCCATCAATGACAAGATCGGTGATTCCATCATCGTTACCGTCATCGCAACCGGCTTCGACCTGCCGCAGCCGTCCTTGATCGAAACCGACCGGCCGGCTTCCGAGGCCAGCCCGGTCCAGGATGTCGTCGCCAACCAGGATGACGATGCGATCGGCTTCCGTGATTACGGCAAGGAAGAAGTTGAAGAGATCGCCGACGATTCCGGCATCCCGAATTTCTTCAGAGGCTGATAACAAGAACCCGCTGCGGCGGGTTTTTTCTTTCTGCCGGGGCAGAAGGCGGAATATTACAGATATGTTATACTGTATAGGAACAGGGAGGACTAACGCATGGAAGAAAGAGAAAAGTCATGCGGTGCAATACTCATTGATCGTCAGGATGATCAGATCCGGACGCTGATTGTGCGGCAGAATGCCGGCCACTGGGGATTCCCCAAGGGTCATGTCGAAGGGGATGAAACCGAATTCGAAACAGCGGTCCGCGAAGTAAAGGAAGAAACCGGATACAAGATCCGCAGATACGGGGAATTCCGTGATGAAACGCACTACAGCCCGCGGCCGGGGGTCATGAAGGATGTTGTTTACTTCATGGCGGAAGTGACCGGCGGCAAGCAGAAGCGGCAGAAGGAAGAAATCTCGGAGATCTGCTGGGTTTCACTGCTGGATGCGGTCGCGGTTCTGACCTTTGACAATGATGCAATGCTGCTGCGGAAGGCCATCCGTTATCTGAAGGATCACGATGATGCCGGCCTACAGTAAGAAATTCGTTCTCAGCACCCAGGTATCCATGCTGGCCAGAGCGGCAGTCACTGCCGGCCGTTCGCTGTGGCCCGCTTTTTCACGCTGTCCGCTCGGGCAGGAATCCTGGTCCTGTGCCATCCTGAGCGAAGGCCGGGCCGTCGGTATTTTCCGCTTCTGGCTGGAAGCACCGGATACCGTCCGCTTTTCCCTGCAGATGCCGGATGAAGGTTGGAAGAAGGAAGACCTGTACCGGTTGCTGCTGCAGATGAATGCCATGATGATCCGGACCTGCCATCCGCACCGGATCTACTGCACACCCGCCAACCGCATGATCCGGGAGATCCTCTCGAACCAGCTCTATTACCAGAAGGGCCGCAAATGGCAGCGGCTGGTGGAGCCGTGGCGCTACCGGGTGGAAGACAATGTCTTTGATGAAGAGGGCTTCATCATTCATCAGGGCAAGATGGAAGAACTGGGCTTTGGCCTGTTCAATACGAAAGAGCGCGGCTGCGGCTGGATCGGGGCCTATAACCTGTTCCGGCTGTACGGCCATGAAATCACGATGCAGGAAGCCTCCAAGGCCCTCAGCATGTACGATCCGACCGGCAAGGTCTTCGGCCAGGATGTCTATACGCTGTACTTCTGGCTGAAGCGGCGCGGGCTGCCGGTGCACCTGACGGTATTCAGCCGCCGGGCTGTCGTGGAAGCGATGAAAAAGAGCCGGTACGGCATCCTGCTGTATATCCACCGGCACGGTTCCCACTATACGGCCTATGAAAAAGTCGGGGAGAACAGCTTCCATTTCTTCAACGCGGTTTACGGCCGCACCCGCATGGTCATGTCGGCCGAGGAATTCCTGGCCCAGCATGCGGTCATGCCGATGAATATGCTGATCCATATTGACTGAATTACAGGTAATAACAATGACAATCCGAAAGATGCTCAGACAATCCGGCATAGTAACGGCGGCAGGACTGATCCTCCTGCTGTTTTCCCGTGTTCCGGTCAAAGCGGAAGGGGAGCCGACCCCGGCAGTCCCGGATGATCTTTATCATCTGGTTGATTTCGCATCCGGTGAAGAGCTGGATACCTATACCAGCTGGCGGAGTGCCGATGCGGCTTTCCGGCAGAATGCCGACAGCAGGGACAATCTGGGCATAACCTACAACGGAAAAGTCATGAAGACGGAATACGGTGTCCTGTCATTCCGGGTGGCCCAAAGCTGCAGCGTTGATGTCGCCTTTACCTATGTCAGCGCCGGTACCCAGGGGTTTACCAACGGGTGTGACGCGGCGGATGCGGCGTATCTCGGCACGGATGCCAACGGGCAGAATGTCGAATTCCTGCAGGCCGGAGCCAAGGGCCGCACCAGCATCGACAACGTAACGATCATCCCGATTCAGAACCTGCCCACCCGGCTGAGTTCCTATACGGTGACTTCCGGCCGGCTTTATCACCAGATCAAGACCGATATGGGCACCGACAACTACGCGGCTGTCGTGGACCTCGGACCGGCCCCGCAGTGGCTGGCTGAGGGCAGTGTCAGCTACAGTTATGACGGCCATTATTTCTACCCGGAAGATCAGCTCGATATCATGCTGAATGACTATCTGTGGGATACCCGGGCAAACAGCCTGAATCCTAACAGTCCTTACTATGACTACTATCAGTTTGTGCCGCACCGCTCCTTGACCGCCGTATCACCGGAGGCTTTTGCTGCGTATCTGCAGGATACGATGGGGATTCACGGGGCGATGGACAGCTACCGGGATGATGACAAGGACGGGGTGGACGACAACCTGAGCCGCAGCCAGCTGTACGGCATCACGGATGCCTTCTGGCAGTACCAGTATGAATACGGGGCCAATGCCATGATGATGCTGGCTGTCAGCATGCAGGAATCCGCTTCCGGCCGCAGTGCCCTCAGCTATGCCCGCAACAACCTGTTTACCCACGCGGCCTATGACACCGATGAAGAGGCGCAGGCCGGCCGGTTTGCCAGACGCGAGAATTCCGTCTACGCCCATGCGAAGTATTATATTTCCGGTTCCTACTGCAGCCCGATGAAGCCGCAGTTCCACGGCAGTTATTTCGGCAATCTGTCTTCCGGCATGAATGTCAGCTATTCCTCTGACCCGTACTGGGGCGAAAAGATGGCCGCAGCTTACCGGCATCTGGACGAAGCCTTCGGCAGTCCCGATTACGGCCGTTACAAGCTGGCGGTCAATACCGGTGTGACCCGGGTGGCTGTCTATGCCGAACCGCAGCTGTACGGTGATGTTCTTTACCGCATGGACCCGGAAGCCGACCAGGTCTTCATCATCCTGGATGAACTGGAAGAAGGCGGCATGCGCTGGTACCAGATCCAGTCGGAAGCGACCCTGAATGAGCAGGGCAGCGTGGACCTGGTTTATTCCTATGACTTTGAGCGGGACCGGGCCTGGATCCGGGCAGATGATGTGACCATCATCAGTGAAGGCACCGGAACTGTGCCGGAAATGGTTTCCTGCCGGTTTGACGGCATGGGCGGGGTTTTCCCGGGCAGTGCCCACAGCAGTTCCTACACGCAGCCGGCCGGGTCGATGCCGGCTGCCGGTGTGCCGGAAAAGGACAAGGCATTGTTTACCGGCTGGTCACCGGAAGTGACGACTGAGGCCGGAGAATATGAAGCGGTTTACCGGGATGTGGATCATATCGAACTGACGGCTCTGCCGAAACAGGCTTATGCGGCCGGGGAGCGGATCAGTCTATCCGGCGGCACCGTAACAGTTTCTTTCACTGACGGGGAAACTCTGGAAACAGGCCTGACAACCGATATGATCAGCGGCTTTGATCTTTCCTCACCCGGAACCCAAACCGTACAGGTGCGTTTTGCCGGCTGTGAAACCGGGTATGACATCGAGGTCAGTGCCGCAGCGGCCGAAACCCAGGACAATGTCCGCCGGGAAGTGCTGCGCATGATCGATACCTATGGGGAAAGTGAAACCCTGAGTGAAAAGGAAACCGCCGATATCCTGGCGGTCAAGGAACTGATTGATGCGAATCAGCTGCCGTATCTGACCCAGAATCAGCTGCGGGTGCTTGATAATGTGATGCGTTCGGCCATCGGTGACCGGATCCGCTACAGCATTGACAACAATGTCTATGACGTGCAGGTCTCGGGTCTTTCGGCGGCAGTGCCGCTGGGTGACTCCCTGGACCGGCGGAAGTATCTGGAAGATACCTACCGGGTACAGATGCTCAAGGGGGTATCGGAAAAAGCCGGGGAAGCCCTGAATGTACAGGCGGCCAGCCTGCAGAACGATGTCCGGGATCAGTTCGAGTTTGCCCTGCGGCGGAACTATGAACTGTTTGAACTGGCCAATCCGGTCGTTGTCAGCATTGCCAAGCCGGCCGATGCCCTGGAGGGTGAGGTCTTCACGGTGCTGTATTATGACCGGGACCGGGATGAAGTGATGCGCTGCTATACCCGGCAGACAGTCCATACGGTAAGCTTCATGACCCGCGGCAACGGCGAGTACATGCTGATATCAAGACTGACCCCGAATCTGTATGTGTCCGAGGACCCGGTCGAAGTGCTGAATGTGGCGACCCAGTCCCGTGACTTTGAAAAATACCGGGTTTATATCTCGATTGCCTCGATCCTGCTGGTGATTCTGGCAGTGCTGGGCTATCGGTACTGGAAACAGCGCAATGAGCGCAAGGTGGCGGAAGAGCGCATCATCAAGACCGAGGAACTGGAGAACGGTCCGGATCCGCTGATTGAGTTCACCCAGGCGCTGGAACTGTATGAGACAAAGATCCTGCGGATCGATGACTGGCGGGAGGAAAACCATGATCAACACGATCGTAAACCTCAGTGAGATCACCTATGAAACCGTGCCGGTGAGCGATGAACTGGTTGAAAGCATCCGCACCCGCGGCATTGCCATACCGGTCCATGTCAACCGGATGGAGGAAGGCTACAGCTGTGTGGACGGGCGGCGCCGGCTGAGCGCGGCGGCGATCCTGGCTGCCGAGGATGAACGGTTTGCCCGCATCCCGGTGGTGCTGATGAACGACTATTCCAAAGCCGGCAGCGCCTACTGGGGCAACACAAGAAACAGACACTGAAAGAGGAACATATATGGAAGAAAGACTGCAGAAACTGATCGCCGAAGCCGGCGTCGCGTCCCGCCGCAAGGCCGAGGAACTGATTACGGCCGGCCGGGTCAAGGTAAACGGGCAGGTCGTGACGGAACTAGGCACCAAGGCCTCCCGGGGCGATCTGATCGAAGTGGACGGGAAACCGATCCGCCGGGAAGAAAAGGTATATTTCCTGCTGAATAAACCGAAGAAAACCGTATGCACGGTCAGTGATGAAAAGGGCCGCGATACGGTCCTCAGCTACATGCCGGATGTCAAGGAAAGAATCTTTCCGGTCGGCCGGCTGGACTATGATACGACCGGCTGCCTGATCATGACCAATGACGGTGATTTTGCCAATCTGATGATGCACCCGCGCAGCCATGTGCCGAAGGTCTATGAAGCGGCCATTGACGGTATCCTGCTGCCGGATGAAATCGCGGCGCTGCGCAAGGGCATTCCGCTGGAAGAGGGCATGACCCTGCCGGCTTCCATCCATATCATTTCGGTAAATGAAAAGAAGATGAAAACCATCTTCTCAATCATGATCTATGAAGGCCGCAACCGCGAAATCAAGCGGATGATGGAATACTTCCATCATTCCGTCACCCGTCTGGAACGGAAGAAATACGGTTTCCTGGACTGCCAGGGACTGCGGCAGGGCGAATATCGCCGGCTGCGCCGTTATGAGATCCGTCAGCTGATCCAGATGGCGGAAACCGGCCGGATTTCAGTCGACGGGTAAACCCAGGGCTGCGAGCCGGTCCCGGTCGGGATCAATGTAAATCGTTTTATAGCTGCCTAGCTGTACCATGCCCGGTTTTGCGCCGGGTATTTTTTTCAGCTGGGAAACCGGACAGTAATTGACCGGGACGCTGGATGAGGAACGGCCGGCAGAGTAGTATGCGGCAATTTCGGCGGCTGTGCGCAGGGTTGTCTCATCCGGATGACTGTCATGGATGACCACATGAGCCCCATGATAATCCTTGGCATGGAGCCAGATCTCCGGCTTGCGGGCCTGATGGAAGGTCAGGGCTTCATTCTGCAGGTTGTTGCGGCCGAAGGAAATCCTGACGCCGTTGTCCAGGGTCACGGTGGTGATCTTCGGACCGGTCTGTTTCTTCTTGCGCTGGACCTGCTTTTTCTTTTCCTGCAGGTAACCGCCCCGGATGAGCTCATCCTTGATCTCTTCCGCCGTGGCAAAGTCAGCCTGTTCCAGCTGCTCGAGCAGGCCGTTGAAATACTCGATTTCCTGCTCGCACAGGCCGATCTGTTCCTGCAGATAGATCTGGCCTTTCTTCAGCTTGCTGTAGCGGCTGTAGCACTTTCTGGCGTTCTGGCGGCCATCAAGCTTCGGATCCAGGGGGATGCGCACCGGTTCGCCGCTGTCAAAGTCTTCCAGCACGATTTCCTTCTGGCCCTTGGTATCGGCGATGCCGTAGGAGAACAGCAGATCCCCGTACTGGCGCCAGCGGTCACAGTCCTTCGCGTCATCATATTCCTTCAGCAGGCGCGGCAGCTTGGTCTTCTGGTGCTTCAGGTGCCGCTTGACAGCCTGGAACACATCACCGCTGATCTGCCTGATCCGGTCTTTTTCTTCCTTGTGGTAGTAGAGAATATCAAAGCCTTCAAACAGCGGGTAGTCCACGCATGGCCCGGTCGCGGTCAGCGGCAGGCAGTGGAAGACGGCTTCGTTGTTCCGGTTGGCGATATAGAGGCGCTTGGAGCCGGCAATTTCCTGCATGATTTCCTGCATCGACTGGCCATGAGCCATGCGGTATTCGGCTTCTTCTGCCAGGAACGGCGAAAAACCGGCAAACTGCTGGGTCAGGGTCTTGTCCGCTTCAATGCGCCAGTCGACAAACGGATCCCGCTTGTTCTGGGGCGGGGTTTCATGGAATTTTGCGCCGGGGTGGATCGTGCGGCGGGTATTTTCAAACGGCGGGATGCGCTTGAGGGCATCAACCACCAGCCCGGCCGCATTGACCAGGATGATGTTGGCATACTTGCCCATCAGTTCCACATACAGCTTCATTTCTTCCGGATCGCCGATCTCGTTGTGCCGCCGGACGGTAAACACACACCAGCGGTCCAGATCCTTCTGGCTGAGCTCGGCCAGGGTGGCGCCTTCCAGATACTTCCGCAGCACCATGCCGAAATTGCCAGGTTCGGCCGGGGTCGGGTAGGCGCGCTTCGTCATCAGCATCCGGTTGTACTGCGAATGACAGGAGATCATCAGCTGCTGCTTGCCATTGCGGCCATGCACATGAAACAGCACTTCCGTCGTGGAAATCTGATAAATCCGCTGGATGCGCAGGGGCAGCAGCGGGGAGATTTCCTGTATGATTTTATGCAGCAGAATACCGTCCAGAGCCATGATCTCACCTCACCTGGAACATTATATCTCATGATTGACTGATTGTCTTTCGGCGGTGTAACCTTATGGCAGGGAGGATACCTTGAAATGAAGAGAGGTTTACTGATTGTCATCAGCGGCCCGTCCGGCGTCGGCAAGGGCACGGTGCTGAAAGAATTTATCAATGACCCTGAACTGAAACTTGCGTATTCTGTCTCCATGACCACCCGGGCCATGCGGCCGGGGGAAGTGGACGGCGTCAATTACCACTTTGTCACCCGTGAGGAGTTCGAGCGGGCCCGGGAGAACGGGGAACTGCTGGAATCGGCCGAGTTTGTCGGCAACTGCTACGGCACCCCGCTCAAAGGCGTGGAGCAGCTGCGGGATGAAGGCAAGAATGTGCTGCTGGAAATCGAGGTCGAAGGCTGCCGGCAGGTATGCGAGAAATGTCCGGATGCCGTTACGATCTTCATTGTGCCGCCCAGCATGGATGAACTGGAACGGCGGATCCGCGGCCGCAGCACCGAACCTGAGGAAATCGTGCAGCAGCGGCTGGCCAAGGCGGCCCGTGAGCTGACCATGGTCGGGCAGTACAAATACGTGGTCTGCAACGACGATGTCAAGCTGGCAGCGGACATCATCCGGGTAATTATCAAGAGACATATGGAACTGGACGCATAATCCGGTTCTTTTTTGTACTATAATAATTTCATAAAAGGGAGGGGAATCACATGGAACAAATCGTCAGTATCGATAAGGCCAAGGAAGTCATCGACGGCGGTATTGATCAGGCCCAGGAAATCATCAAGAATAATGCCGAACTGAATGAACTGATAACCAAGGTGCAGACAACCGTCAAGAACACCCCGGTGCTCGGGGATGCAGTGGCGGATCTGCCGGTCATGGTATCGATGGTCAGAAGCTATGCCACCAAGGAATACACGGTTGTATCACCGAAAGTGATCGCCGCGCTGGTCAGCACATTCCTGTATCTGGTCAAGCGGAAGGATCTGATTCCGGACAGCATCCCGATCCTCGGTCATCTGGATGACATTGCCATTGCGGCTGTCGCCCTGAAGCTGAGCGAACCGGAACTGAAGGCATACCGCGAATGGGCGGAAGCCAAAGAAGCAGCCCCAAAGGCTGAATAAGCATAATCAGAAAGAGGATGGAAAATAATGAGAAAACCGATCATTGCTGTTACACCTGAGAAGGTGGTGGATGATCTTCCGGTCTTCGGAAAAATGACAACGGTAGGGTCCGGCCTTTACGGGCTGAACTGGCTGCAGCGCAACGGTGCGATTCCGGTTATTCCGGATTTCCTGAGCGATGCGGATGCCGATGAATTCATTCAGACTGTTGACGGTCTGTTCATGACCGGCGGTGCCGATGTGACACCGGCCCTGTATGGCGAAGAGAAGCTGCCGTGCTGCGGTGACACCGAGCCGGACCGTGACGCTTCCGACCTGGCCCTGATGAAGGCTGCCATCAAGCATAACAAGCCGATTATCATGGTCTGCCGCAGCAGCCAGATCGGCAATGTCTTCTTCGGCGGCACCCTGTACCAGGACATCAAGACCCAGTACGAGACTGATATCAACCATCCGTACTATGCTCTGTTCCGGACCGAGAAGAACCATGAGATCGACATCGTGCCGGACAGCCCGCTGGCCAAGATCATGGGCGGAGAGCTGCGCATCGGCGTCAACTCCACGCATCACCAGGCCGTCAAGGATCCGGGCAACGGGGTTATCGTCCAGGCCCGTGCCACCGACGGCATCGTCGAGAGCTGGTATGTGGACAACGGCGTCAACTACATCCGGGCCTACCAGTGGCATCCGGAGATCCAGATTCCCAACAAGCACGAACAGGCAATCATCGATGATTTCCTGAAGGCTGTCCGGGAAAGAATGAAGTAAGAACCAGATAAAAACGAACACCGGGAAGACCCGGTGTTTTCAATGATATAAAAAATCAGCCGGAATAACCGGCTGATTCTCAGTGCCCAGAACTATCTGTTGTAGTATTCAACGATCAGGGATTCGTTAATCTCCTGGTTCAGTTCGCTGCGTTCCGGAACCCGCACATATGTGCCTTTCTTGTTTTCCTTGTCGACTTCGACAAATGCC
The DNA here is from genome assembly GCA_017543005.1 of Solobacterium sp. Taxonomy (GTDB): domain Bacteria; phylum Bacillota_I; class Bacilli_A; order Erysipelotrichales; family Erysipelotrichaceae; genus Bulleidia. The sequence goes on from JAFWEA010000100.1 coordinate 38,737, forward strand.
GGAGCGGCAATGTTGGATTCCAGGGATTCGGCGATTGCCTTCATGTTGCGTGCTTCTTCACGGACAGCAATGACAGCACCCGGCTTGATCTGTGCGGACGGGATGTCCAGCTTCTTGCCGTTTACTTCGATGTGGCCGTGGGTGACAAGCTGGCGGGCAGCCTTGCGGGTTCTGGCGAAGCCCATGCGGTAGACGATGTTGTCCAGCCGGGATTCGAGCAGGACCAGGAAGTTGTAACCGGCCATGCCTTCCATCTTGGATGCCTTTTCGAAGGTGTTGTAGAACTGACGTTCATTGATTCCGTACATGTTGCGGACTCTCTGCTTTTCCCGCAGCTGAGTGCCGTAACCGCTGAGCTTGATGCGCTTTGTCGGGCCATGCTGGCCAGGAGCGTAAGTGCGCTTCTTGAGCTCCTCACCGGTTTCCAGGACAGAGAAGCTCAGACGTCTGGCTTTCTTCCATACCGGTCCTGTGTAACGTGCCATGTTTTGTTTCCTCCTTGTTTACATGAACGGCTGAGAAACAATAACAGGTGCAGATCATCGATGCAGGGTGTTGCTATAGGGCCGGTTCGCTTATTGCAGCAAGTTACTGCGGCTGCAGGATTGCTCCTGTTAGCAACGCCTGGTGCATGACTCTGCATGCTGCCATCATTTGACGCTTGATTACTATAACAAAACGCCTTATTAAAGTCAATTGAAAACAGTGTCAAGGTACAAGGTTTATGGTACAATAATTCCGCATAAGTCTGAGAGGGATCGTCATGGAGAATGTCTTGAAAATACTGTCTGATATCCGGGTGATTATTTTCATTGCGGTTATTATAGTTCTGCTTCTGGTCTGGTTTCTGATCCAGCGGGGCAAGTCCGGCAGTTACCGCCGGCAGCTTGAAGCACTGGAAGTTCGTTATAATTCCCTGAAAAGCGAGCCGCTGTCTTTCAAACTGAACAAGGCAGACGCCATCAGCCGCATTGATCCGGAAGTCAGGGAGAAAATCATTCAGACAAAGGACGATTTCGAAAAGGCCCAGGCCAATCTGAAGCAGATCGGCCAGGCCCTGGCAGATACCGAAGATGAAATCCTGGTCGGCAAGCTGAAGGAAGCCAAGCAGGATCTGGAAGATCTGGAAGCCAGTGTGAGCCTCGGCGAAGTGCAGGTCGGCAAACTGAAGAGCTTCCTCGACAGCATTCTCGAAAAGGAAACAGAGCAGCGGGAAAGAGTCAACGAACAGAAGGCCAGATTCCGCGCGCTGAAGGAAGAAGCCCAGAACAACAGTTCGCAGCTTTCCTATATCTGGCCGACGGTCGAACAGCTGACTTCGGAAAGCGAACGGATGTTCTCCTCTTACGAAGAATGGAGTTATGCCAATGATTTTGAGAAGGCAAGTGCCCAGCTGGACGAAATCGACGGCGCCCTGAACCACATGGATGCCATGATCCACTCGCTGCCGGAGCTGCTCAGTGAAGCCCGCGGCGTCGTTCCGGGCATGATCGAGGCAGTGCGCAATGACAGCACCGAGGCCAAGAACCGCGGTGTCTATCTCGATCATCTGCACATTGAAAACAACCTGACGCTGATTACCGGCGGTCTCAAGGATGACCTGTCCCGGCTCAAGAGCGGTGATACTTCCGACGTGGAAGCTCATATGCGGGATTACAAGCAGCGCCTGATGCAGCTGGCGGAAGAAGTCCGCCGCGAATCGGACAGCTTTGCCGAACTGAAGACCCTGCAGGAAGAAAGCGACCGTTCCATCAAGGACTGCACAAGGGATATCGAATATATCAGGGACAAGTATGCCCGGATTTCCTCCCGGTTCGGTCTGTCCGGCATGAATGAGAGAATTGCCGAACAGGCAAAGAATCTGCAGGAAGTGATTGAATCCCGGCCTGATTTCGACAAGAAGATCGACAACATGGAAATTCCGGCCTCCGGACTTGTTGTGGCAGTCAGGGAACTGAATGCCCGTCTGGGTCAGTGTGAAAGCGATATCCGGGCAATGAAGTCCGAGATCGACGGCGTCAGTGATGATGAAGACAGAGCCAAGAAACAGCTGCTGAAACTGCAGGTCATCATGAACCAGATGCAGGTCAAGATCCGCAAGTACAAGCTGCCGTCCATCTCCGAGCAGTATGAAGAGGATATGGAGAAGGCAGACAAGTACATCGGCTCTCTGGAAAAGCTGTTGGAGGAAAACCCGCTCAACATTCAGGAACTCAATACCACCCTGAAGGAAGCGATTGACTTCATTTACAAGCTCTACAACAACGTCAACAACATGGTCGCAACCGTCATCATGGTGGAGAATACCATCGTCTTCGGCAACCGGTACCGGTCCACCTATGCGGACATCGATTCCGAACTGACCCGTTCGGAACTGAGCTTCCGCAATGGCGAGTATACCCAGGCGCTGACGATTGCCATCGCGACAATCGAGAAGATCCACCCGGGGAACTACGAAAATATGATCAAGGAGAATGCCAAGAGTGCAGCCTAGAGTATATTTTGACAATGCCAGTACAACCAGAATTCATCCCGATGTACTGAAAACATACGAGCAGCTGCTGGAGAAATACTTTGTCAACAGCGAGTCCCTTTACTCCGAAGGCTCGGAAATCAGTCGAATGCTTGAAAAAGCCCGGTTATCCATTGCTGGGCTTTTAGGTGTTCAGGCGGAAGACATCATGTTTACCAGCGGCTCCAGCGAATCCAATTCCGCCGCCATCAAGGGAGTGGCGCTGGCCATGCCGGAAAAGAAGCACATCATCACGACCCAGGTGGAGCACTCCAGCATCCTGGGGGCCTGCCGGCAGATGGAAAGACTGTTCGGCTGCCGCGTTACTTATCTGCCGGTCACCCCGGCCGGTACGGTGGCTGTGGAGGACCTGGTGAAGGCGCTGGATGATGATACGTGCCTGGTCTCGGTGATGCATGTGAACAATGAAACCGGGGCGATCAACCCGATCAATGAAATCGGCAGGATTGTCAGAACCAGATCACATGCCTATATGCATGCGGATCTGACCCAGTCCATGGGCAAGATCCCGGTGGATCTCACCGATATCGACCTGGCTTCCATATCGGCCCACAAACTGGAAGGCCTCAAGGGCAGCGGCCTGCTCGTCAAGCGGAAGCACGTGCCCTTTGAACCGCTGATCAACGGCGGTGAACAGGAACAGGGCCAGCGGGGCGGCACCAGCAATGCCTTTGCGAATATGGTGTTTGCCAAGACCCTGCGGCTGGCGCTGGAAAACGAAGCAGCCCACCGCGAACACATTCATGAACTGCATGAACGCATGCTGAAGGGGCTCAGGGAGATCGACGGCGTCGAGATCAACAGTCCGGAGAATGCCCTGGACTGCATCATCAATTTCTCCTATGAAGCCATCCCGAGCGAAGTCATGCAGAATGCCCTGAACAGCCGGGGCTTCATGGTCAGTGCCCGCAGCACCTGCGAGAGCAAGTCTGCCAATACAAGCTATGTCCTGAAAGCCATGGGCTTCAGTGACCGCCGCGCATCCAGCTGTATCCGGGTCTGCTTCTCATACCTCAATACGACAGCGGAAGTGGATGCGTTTCTCAAGGAACTGAAGGAGATCACAAAACGTTATGGGAAGATATGATACAGTACTGATCCGGTACGGGGAACTGACCACAAAGGGGAAGAACCGCAAGGATTTCATCCGCCGGCTGGATCAGAATATCCGGCGGATCCTGAAGGATTTCCCGGACCTGAAATACCGCCGCACCTATGACCGGATCTATATCGAAATGAATGATGAGGACCCGCAGATCATCCGGGAGCGGCTGCAGAAAGTCTACGGCATCAGTTCATTCTCGTTTACGGAATCCGTGCCGTCAGACCTGGAAGCGATCAAGCAGGCGTGCCTGCAGATTGCCCAGGAAGCAGAAGGGCAGACCTTCAAGGTAAAGGCCCGCCGGCATGACAAGACATTCCCGCTCAACAGCGACGGCATCAACCGGGCGGTGGCAGCGGAAATCCTGAAGAATACGGACCACAAGGTCGATGTGCACAATCCGGACTTCCTGATCCAGATTGAAGTGCATGCGGACAAGACCTATCTCACCTCCGAGAAGATCCCGGGGGCCGGCGGCTATCCGACCGGCATCAACGGCAAGTGCCTGGTCATGCTGTCCGGCGGCATCGATTCCCCGGTGGCCGTGGCCCAGATCATGAAGCGCGGCATTGAAGTGGAAGCGGTGCATTTTGCCTCGCCGCCGTATACATCCGAAAACGCGAGACAGAAGGTGCTGGACCTGGCAAGCATGCTCAGTGTTTTCCAGGGCCGTCTGAAAGTGCATGTCGTCAACTTCACCGACCTGCAGCTGGCCATTTACCAGCATGCCGGAGATCCCTATGCCGTTACGCTGATGCGGCGCATGATGTTCCGGATTGCCGAACGGATTGCGAAGGAGCAGGGGTGCCTGGTCATCGGGACGGGTGAGAGCGTCGGTCAGGTGGCCTCCCAGACCCTGGAAAGCATCGCCTGCATCAACGCGGTCGTAAATACCCCGATCCTGCGGCCGCTGGCCTGCATGGATAAGGTAGAGATCATCAACATGGCAAGACACCTGGGAACCTATGAAACATCCATCCTGCCGTTTGAGGACTGCTGCACGATCTTTGATCCGAAGAATCCGGTCACAAAGCCGACCACGGAGAAGGCGGAGAAGCTGGAAGCCCGGTTCGACTGGCAGACCATGGTGGATGCCTGTGTCCGTGACCGCGAAACCATTACCGTTTCCTATGAAGATGAAAAACAGGAAGATTTCCTGTAAGGGAGAAGAATATGGGATTATTTTCCAAACGACACAATAACGGCGTTGCCGAGCAGTTTGAGCAGATTTTCAAGGCCGGTGAGAAAATGAGCGAACAGGAATTCCTGGATCATCTGAATGTGATTGTGCGGGCGGTGGAAATCGACCGGACCTACTCAACCAATCAGAAGCTGAAGATCTACGAACTGCTGTCACAGATCAGCAACTGTTCTGCCGCTGACCGGCATAAATACGCAAAGAAACTGGTCAAGGCACTGCGTTAAAAAATAAGTCATCCCGCGGGATGACTTTTTCATTGGCCTGATTCCGTCAGGACTTTATGCTCGAGCCGGTAAAGCACGACTTCGGCATTGCTGAGGAAGCGTACATCCCGACCGGTGGTGCCGGTGCCGGAGGAGATATCCAGCGTGAAGGTGCCGTTTACGGTATATTTGCCGCGGAAGTAGATATCCGTCATTGCCGGTTTATACAGCGAATTGAAGAACCAGTAGACCTGTCCGCCAAGGCTGTGCCCGGCCAGGAAATACTTGGTGATATCCGAGGGGACGACGGCAGCGGTATCCGGGGTATGACAGACCGTGATGGCATAGGCTGTACGGGGCACGTTGGCATAGGCGGCGGAAACATCCTGATAGACATTGATGCCGTTGCCCAGACCCACCAGTGCCACCGATTCCGAACCGGTGTTGCGCAGCTTGACACTGGCATTGGTCAGGATTTCAAAGTCGGCTTCGTACAGGATTTCCGCGGTGGCGGTGGTTTTCTCCTTGCTGAGGCAGTCGTTGTCCCCGTATACGGCAAATTTGCCCAGTGGGGCATTGATTGCCGTAAGGTTTTCCGTCAGCGCCTGCCGGGCCGAAGCACTGATCGTTTTAACCGAGCTGTCGGTCAGATCGCCGCCGAAGACAACCACGTCGGGGGCCAGACCGTTGATCGTGTCAACCAGCTTCTGAAGGCGGGCTTCATCCATGTACGTGCCATAATCCAGATCCGTAAAGAAGAGGATGCTGACATCATCCATCTGGCCCGGAATATAGACGGAAGAAAGCGTCTCATAGCGGATATTGAAGCGGGAAGGGGCAGAATAAAAAGCGTCTGCGGCCATGATCCCGGCCGACAGCAGCAGCACCCCCAGCACAATCAGTATTTTTTTCCAGATCTTCATACAATTTCGGTTTGGTTCTGTATAATGATAGCATAACAGGGTGATGATCACCCGGAGATTTCAATACGATGCTGGCAAATACATTTCTGATTTCGTTTTCGACATTGATGATTGACGGCCGTCCGGCTCCCGGCTCCCGGGAGTTTTTCGCGGCTCTGGTGCGGGAAAGGATCCCGTTTGCCATCCTGACAAACCAATCCCAGCGCACCCTGCAGGAAATGGCGGATTATCTGGAAGGACGGGGCTTCCGCGGCATCATGCCGTCCATGTTCTATACGACCGTCATGGCCGCGGCCGATGAAATCCTGCAGATGTACCCGAAGAAACGTCTGGCCGGCTACCTGGGCGGCAGAGGCATGCGGGAAATCCTGCGGCTGGCCGGTTTTTCCGTTGATCTTGATCAGGCGGACTGGCTGTTTGTCGGCATGAGCCCGGAGATCTCCGATACAGAATACAGCTATGCCCTGCGGCTGATCGAGCAGGGGGCAGTGATCGTGGAAACCGATGCCCGGCGGCTGGTGCGCAGAAAAAAGGAACCATACCCGGGGGCAGGTTCCATTGTCCGTATGCTGGAATATGCGACTTCCACCAGAGCCATGCATGCCGACATGCCGGATACCATGCTGATCCGCCATGCCATGCAGTATCTCAACGCACTGAGCGAGCAGACTGTTCTGATTACCTCAGATCTGGACCGGGAGGTCCGCAGTGCCAATGACTTCGGGATCCGCTCGATCTTCGTTACGGCCGGCATGGATGATTCCTTCGATATGATGGAACATGATGTCCATCCGACCTATGTGATTGAGACTCTAGAGGGTCTTCTGCGCCGCTGATTCACATTCCTTCAGATAGCGCCGCATAATTTCCTTATGCATTTCATCGGTGACCATGCGTTCAGGATGCCACTGGACCGCGGTCACCAGTTTGTTTTCAAAGGCTTCCGTGATGCCGTCCGGTGATACACCGGTGATGGTGAAGCAGTCTGCGACTTTATCCACTGCCTGGTGATGGAACGAATTGACGCCGTGTTCATCACCGAAAATATCATGCATGCGGGAACCCGGCACAAAACGTGTCATATGTGCCGGCTGGGAACGATCCATAATCGGCGGATCCAGCTTGAACTGGTGATGAATATTGAAATTTCTGCCGTCTGTCGGAATATCCTGAATCATATCACCGCCCTCGGCAACGTTGATGATCTGCATGCCGCGGCAGATGCCCAGGACCGGCTTGTTCAGCGAAATAAATGCCCGGTACAGATAAATGTCAGTCATGTCGATACCGATTTCCGGCACAGCGCTGGCGGTGTTTTCCTGACCGTAAAGAGAAGGTTCGATGTCCTCGCCGCCGGTAATGAGCAGCCCGTCAAGACCTTCGGCAGCTGCCATTGCTTCTTCTTCGTCAAGAATCGGCAGCATAACCGGCAGACCGCCGGCCATCTGAACATATTTGAAGTAGGAACTGAAGTCGTAGTAGGAATGCAGTCCGTAAACTTCACCGGATCTGCAGGTGATGCCAATCATCATTTTTCTCATAATCTCAACTCCCTGCGATTATTCTAACATCTTCGGCACAGCGGGTGAATCTTAATTGTCATAACTATGCTAGAATAGGATATCGGTGAGACAATGCAGCAGTATTTTGCGGATCAGCCGCTGGTGAGCGGCATGACATATGAACTGACACCGGAACAGGCCCATCATGCCGGCACGGTTCTGCGGATGGACGGTGAAACGATCCGGCTCGTCTATGACGGGCAGGGTTATTTTGCCGTTGTGCACAAAGCCGGGAAAAAGATGACGGCTGAAGTCATCGGCATTGATCCCGAGCCGAAGGAACTGCCGCTGGACATCACTCTGGCCATGGCGCTGATCCGCCGGGAGAAACTGGAACTGGTGCTGCAGAAAGCGGCGGAAGTGGGAATCAGCCGGATCATTCTGTTTGAATCTTCCCGCTGTGTCGTCCACGCCCGCAATGAGAGGATTGACCGGCAGCTCGAGCGCTGGCGCAGCATCCTGCAGGAAGCCAGTGAGCAGTGCAAGCGGGACCGGATTCCCGAACTGATCGGGATTGTGCCGTTTGCCCAGCTGCCTGCCCTGAAGCAGGGAACAGGCCTGCTGGCTTATGAAAAGGCAGGAATGGAAGCATACCGGCTGAGCACGGTGCCGCTGGAAAAGGCCTGCACCGTCGTGATCGGGCCGGAAGGCGGGTTTTCCCCTGAAGAGGCGGATCGTCTGCTGCAGGCAGGCTTTGTGACGGTGAGTCTCGGGCGGCGGATTCTCAGAGCGGAAACAGCAGCCATCTATGCCGGCAGTGTGCTGGCCGAACGGGCAGAAAGCGGGGCAGTATGAAATTCAGTGTGATGAACCTCGGCTGCAAGGTCAACGCCTATGAAAGCGAGAGCGTGGCAGCCTTGTTTGAAGCAGCCGGATATGAACGGACAGAATTCGGGGAAGCCTGCGATGTGGCGGTGATTTTTACCTGTGCCGTGACCAATACGGCGGCGCAGAAGAGCCGCCAGATGGTCCACCGGGCCAGACGCAAGAACCCGGACGCGATCGTGGCGGTCGCCGGGTGCTACGTGCAGATTGACCCGGATGTGCTGGGCGATGTGCAGGTGCTGGTCGGGACAGCCGACAAGACAAAGATTCCTGAATTTGTCGAAGAATACAGAAAGACCGGCGTGCCGGTCCGGCATCTGACCGATATGGAGAATATGCCGTTTGAGAATATGGGCATGGACCGTTTCGAATACCAGTCCCGGGCCTACCTGAAGGTGCAGGACGGCTGCAATCAGTTCTGCAGTTACTGCGTGATTCCCTATGCCCGCGGCCGGGAGCGTTCCATGGCCCCGGATGATGTCATCCGGGAAGCGAAGAAACTGGCGGAGAATCACCGTGAGATCGTCCTGACCGGCATCCATACGGGCCGTTACGGACGGGAGTACGGGGTAAGCCTGGCCCAGCTGATGAAGCGGATCCTGGCAGCGGCCCCGAAGCTGGAACGGCTGCGCATCTCCTCGATTGAAATCACGGAGATTGATGATGAGCTGATCGATCTGCTGCAGCACGACAAACGGGTGGCAAGACACCTGCATATCCCGCTGCAGTCGGGCTGTGATACGGTTCTGCAGCGCATGAACCGGCCGTATAGCACGGCAGAGTATTATGCTAGAATAGAAAAGATCCGTGAGGTACTTCCGGATATTTCCATCTCGGCGGACCTGATTACCGGGTTCCCGCAGGAAACCGAAGAAGAACACCGCAGGACGTGTGACTTCCTGCGCCAGTGCCGGTTCTCGTTCCTGCATGTGTTCCCGTACAGCCTGCGCAGCGGTACGTCAGCCGAAAAGATGAGCGGGCATCTGGCCCCCGAAGTCAAGAAAAAGCGGGCGGCCGAGTGCATGGCCATCTCGGAAGAACTCTACGATATTTATAAGTCCGGCTGGCTGGGCCGGCAGGCGGAAGTGCTGTATGAAACCGCCAGGGACGGTTATACAGCCGGCCATACATCAGAGTATCTGCCGGTGCGGGTTGAAGGCATTCACCCGGCCGGGGAAATGGCAGCGGTTCTGATCAGTAAGCTTCAGGACCACCAGTTATATGGAAAGGCAGTGAATCAGAGTGAATCTTAGGGAACTGTTTGAGAATGTCCCGGACATTGAGATCAAAAGCCTGATGGCGGACAGCCGGAAAAAGCGGCCGGATTCGATCTTCTTCTGTGTCCGCGGCATGATGAACGACGGGCACAAATTCATCCCGCAGGCCATCCAGAACGGAGCCAGGGTGATTGTGCATTCCGAACCGGTGGAGGACAAGGA
>JAFWEA010000101.1 GCA_017543005.1 Solobacterium sp.
GCAGACCATCATTTCCCGCAATGTCAATCCGCAGGAAGCCGCAACTGTTTCCTGCTGCGATATCAAGACTGACGGGGTCATGAACACGCTGCCGACCAATATTACGATTCTCGGTGACTGCCGTACCTATAATCCGGAAGTATCTCAGCTGATTGAAAAGAAGATGCGGCAGATTGTGGCGGCTGTATGTGAAGCAAATGACTGTGAAGGTGAAGTAAAGTATGACCGGGTCTTCGTTCCGGCCATCAATGATCCGGTCTGCACGCAGGTTGTACTTGATACTGCCCGGAAGCTGTTCGGCGAAGAAAAAGCAATTCTGGCAGAGCGGCCAGGCAGTGCCAGTGAGGATTTTGGTCAGTTTGCGGCAGTTGTTCCGGGATGCCTGTTCGATATCGGCATCATGCCGGAAGATGCGGTCAGCTTTGCGCCAAAACATAATGCGCACTATGTGTTCAATGATGACGCAATCATGGTCGGCAGTGAAATGTTCGCCCAGATCGTCAGAGAACGGCTGAAGTAATATAGTATAATGATCCGGTAAACAGGCCAGATAAGCTGTTTACCGGATTATTTGTAATTATCGAAGTAATGGAGAAAACAATGGCTGATCAGACTCTGAAGAAAGACAACCCCAGTTTTATCAAAACAAGAACCGATTATTTCTGGATCATTGACCTGTTTGCCTACACACTGACCGGACTCAGCGGGGCGCTGGCTTTTCACCTGAGCGGTAAGGGAGTTCTGCTTGTCACCCTGGTCTGCATTCTGCAGGGCGCGGTCATCCTGTTTACATCGTATTATCTGAACTGGCCGCTGTATCTCAAACGTTTCTGCGGTTCGTTTCTGCCCGGTCTGATGATTGTGTTCTTTTATAGGATGCTGATGCCGGCGGACGGAGTCTATGCGCTGATGTCGGCCATGTTCATGCCGATTGCCTCAGGAACAACATTCGTGCAGGGTATATGCCATACAAATAAAAAAGCCGGCTGGAGCATGCTGCTGGAAGCAGTGATCATTGCCCTGTGCCTGGAACTTGGAGCCTTTATCTCCATGAAGATCGGGGGTGCAGCCGGATGGATCTGATCAGGGAAGCAGTGCTTTACGGCATATACTGCGGCGGACTCGGAGTTGGCCTGACAATGATCCGCAGCATCTCCACATATACACTGAAATATGTATTCGGGGCTGCATTTCTCTGCGGCAGTATCTACACATTGATCAACGGGGCGACCGGCTGGACGATCGTGGCTGCCTTTGCCGGGGCGTTTGCGGCGGCGGCCTGGATCCGGGTGTTCTTCGAGAAGGAGTGCTACGGTCTGTACTTCGGCCTGGTCATCACCTCGGTGTACTGCATCTGTCCGGGTGTGGCCCTGGCCAATATGTTTGACGGAATCCTGACCGGTGATATGGCTGTCATCCTGAGCAAACTGCAGCGGGTGGTGATCATGGGCGTGGGCCTGTCGCTGGGAATTGTGGTGTCGGGTCTCGTCATGGACAGGATCTACGGACACCGGGTGCCGGAAGAACTGCGATAACAAAAACAATGCCGGAATCAGTGATCCCGGCATTTTCATTTGCTTTGTATTGATTGTTTAAGCCTGTGCGTTTTGTGTCTTCCGGCCGATCAGCACTACCAGGAAGATACCGGAGACTGCCAGCAGCATCACCACAAACAGACTCATCTGATAGCTGCCGGTCCGGTCACTCAGGAAGCCGTAGAAAGTGGTCATGACGGCATAGGCTGAGGTGGCACAGATGGTCGCCTTGGAATAGACATCTGCATAATTGTCTTTGGCTGCCCGCTGGGACAAAAGGGAAAGTCCGACGGTACTGATGGAGAAGTTTGCGGCATAGAGTGCCGCCCCGCCCAGCATCAGAGCCGGAACGGATCTCATAAAAGTCATCAGTGCGGTTCCGGTCAGGCCGATCAGCAGGTACATGACCGTAGCCTTGATGGTCCCAAGCCGGTCAGCCACAAAACCGTAGACAAACTTGAAGAGCGAGTTTGTCAGATTCTGAACCGAGGCCACGGTCGCCGAGAACTGCAGGGAATAGCCGGTACTGACTGCCAGCGCTGAAATATTGGAGTTCATGCCATTCTGCCCGGAGAAGCAGATGCCGATCAGGCAGAGAATTACCAGGGTGGACAGGGCAATGCCGGAGGCTGTCCCGGCTGTCGTCTTCTTGGTTCCGGCCTGTACCGCTTCGGGATGCAGCAGCCGCATGGTCA
>JAFWEA010000102.1 GCA_017543005.1 Solobacterium sp.
ATGACGTAGTAATCGCCCAGCGTCCGGCCCAGCATATCCAGCACCCCCGGATAGAACAGCACCGCTGCCCCGTTGATCATCTGCCGGTTGGTGACCGTCATCATCTCCGTCTTGCCCTTACTGTCACCGGGCATGTTCCAGCGCCGCATGAAGAAATCCGTTCTTTCAATCAGGGCCGGCATGCGGGCCACACTGTTCTGCATGGCCAGATCAATCAGCTCATCCGCTTCCAGGCCGTACATCCGCAGCAGGGTGTTGTTCACCATGGTGCTGCACAGTGCCTCCTTGCGGCCCGACAGGCTGATTTCCACGTGGGCAGTCAGGGCCAGGTCCGTGATGATGCGGTGCGGTACCTTCTGCAGCAGCTCATGGTTGTTTACGGCATTGCTCAGCCGGACAAACAGATGCGGGCGGACTTCCTCCAGGTTCTCCACCCAGCCGAAATCATGTTCGGCCGGAGCCTTCGACGCCGCCTCCGCCGTTTCCTTCAGGATGTCCTCCGCCCTGCGGCCCTGCCGGTAATCCGCATACAGGTCATCCAGATTGACCGTGACTGCGGCTTTCTGCCTGGCCTGCCGCACGGAGAGCCCTTTGTAACGGCTGCCCAGTTTGGCCACCGGGCCGACTGACACCTGTGCCTTGGCATATGACGGCCCCATCGCCGTCAGTATGTTTTCACGCAGGTATTTGACAAATTCACTGTAGGTAAGCATTTCCATATCCCTTTCCTTCCGGATTCCGTCCCCGAAATCCCCTTTCATAAGTACTATTCGCAAGCACCCGTCCGATTCCCTGCCGGAAAAGAAAAAAATGCAGTTTTTTCTGTCTGATGACAGATCTGCATGTCAAGAAATCCCTGTTTCAGCGGCTGATCAGTGCTATAGTTGAAACAGATGAAAGGGGTATATTGAATGAATATCCATGAATTAGCAGTTAAATACGAAGATTACATGATTTCGATCCGCCGGCATTTCCATATGTATCCGGAACTTTCCCTGCAGGAAGAAAAGACCTCCCTGCGGATCCAGCAGGAACTGACGGAAATGGGCATTCCGTTTGATGTCGTCGGTCACCGCAATGTTGTCGGCCGCATTGAATTCGCCCGTCCGGGCAAGCGCCTGGCCATCCGGGCCGATATCGATGCCCTGCCGATGCAGGAAGAAATCGATTCGGAATTCAAGTCCACTGTTCCGGGTGTCATGCACGCCTGCGGTCACGATGTCCATGCGGCAACCCTTCTGGCAGCTGCCAAGTGCCTGTGCGAGATGAAGGATGAACTCTCCGGTACCGTCTACCTGTGCTTCCAGGTCGCTGAGGAAGTCAGCGGCGGCGGCCCGCAGGAAATCATTGAATACCTCAACGGCAGAGGCGGTGTCGACGAAGTCATTGCCAACCATATGACGCCGGCGCTGGATCCGTATGTCACTTCGGCCATCTCCGGTCCGGCCAATGCCGGCAACTGCCAGTGGCGGATTACCGTCCGCGGCCGCGGCGGCCACGGTTCCCGTCCGGACCTGTCCATCGACCCGATCCGGCCGGCTACGGAAATCCTGCAGAAGATCTGCAGCATTCCTTCCAACTATCATGAGCCGTTCTATCCGCTGGTTGTCAGCCCGTGCATGATTCATTCCGGCACTGCCTACAACATCATTCCGGATGAATGTGTCATGGAAGGCAATATCCGTTACTTCCACAAGGGTGAACTGGAAGAAGTGCTGGCCAAGATGGAGACCATCGCCAAGGCGATCGCATCCGCTTCCGGCGCTGAAGCCAAGGTCGAAATGATCGCCGGCTGCGTCCCGGTTGAGAACACCCCGGAAGTTACCGAAAAGGTTTACCGGATCATGGAAGAGATGGGCCTGAAGGTCGTCAAGCCGGAATACCCGGGCATGGGTTCCGATGACTTCGGTTACTTCACCCAGGCATATCCGGGCTGCTACTTCAACTTCGGCGCTTCCTCCGACCGTCCGGACGCTGCCCACAACCTGCACAACACCAAGCTGTTCTATGAGGAAAAGGGCTTCCTGCCGATCGTTGAGTTCTTCGTCAGATATACAGCCGATTTCCTGAAGTAAGATCCAGTCAGAAAACGCCTCCGGGCGTTTTCTTTATGCTCATGCAGTTTTATGGAAAATATTAATTAAAGTGATTCACACTATAACAAAAAAAGGATGATAATACACAATCCTCACACATCCTTCACACAAACTGTTTTTATAATGTTCGCAGAATAGTTTTTTGGAATAATTATTCCGATTGTCTGATTTCCCGGAAAACATTAACGGGTAAACTGATAAAAACCAATGAAAAAAACCGGCAAACGACTTGAACAGACCGGAGCTGTCATTGCCATTGCGGCGATAGTTGCGGGGACTCTTCTGTTGATTATAAAAGTATACGGTCCGCATTTTGCGGATATTTTCCGTCTGCTGCGGCATGGCAATCAGGAGGAGATCAGCGAGTTTCTCAACCGCAGCGGCCAGTGGGAAGGCCTGATGATCGTCTATCTGCTTTCCATCCTGCAGGTCATCAGCATCATCATCCCCGGCATGGCCATCCAGGTTTCGGCCGGACTGATCTATGCCTGGTGGAAAGCCTTCCTGGTCACCTATCTGGGCTTCCTCTCCGGGAATATGCTGATCTTCATGGCCGCCCGCAAACTCGGTGACCGGGTCTATGACCTGCTGCCCGAGAAATCCCGGCAGACCTGGATCGGCACGAAGATCAATTCCGCCAACAGCGGCTTCGTGATATCCCTCGCCTATCTGGTCCCGGGAGTGCCCAACGGCATCGTCCCCTATATTGCCTCCACCACTGACCTGACACCATCCCACTTCGGCTTCTGCATCGGGGCCTCGGCCTGGATCCAGATTCTCTGCAACTGCCTGGCCGGCCATTTCCTGGCCCGGGGTGAATATTTCTATACCGTCATGTCATTTGCCATTCAGATCTTCATCATTATATTTGTCTCATTCAACAAGGAGCAGGTGCTGAGGATCTCGGCCGGGATCCGGGCAGCCCTGCGCCGGGCGCAGCTGCACACCCTGCAGAAACGTCTGGATGCAGCCCAGCGGGAGCTTGACGAACTGCGTGCCCGCCGGCAGGAACAGTAATCAACAACCGAAAAATGCGGGATTGCCCCGCATTTTTCTGTTACGATCAGATGTCTTCCGGTCCTCAGAAGGTCCAGGTTTCCGGTTCGGATGTGAAAGAAGAAATCGTTGCCGTGGCGTTCTGCAGCTTGAAAACAACATTGTTTCCGTCACCCGGCTGATATCTGCCGCGCAGCGACGGATAATCTTCCAGCAGGCTCTCCTGCGCCTCAATTCTCTCGTCAGCTACTGCCTCGGCCGCAATCCGGATCCACTTTCCGTCCTTAAAGGCACAGATTTCCACTTTCGGTGAAGCCAGCATCTGCTTCGCCACGTCCTTGACCAGACCGGTCTGAATATAGAGGTTTCCTTCAAAAATGTGCGCTGTCCCGAAGGGTCTTACCCGCGGCTGATCCCCATCGGCTGTAGCCAGGAAATAAGTGCCTGCATCTTTCAGGAATGCACAGGCTTTCTCTGCTCCTGTCATCTGTCTGTTCCTCCTTCTTTTTTTATTTCTGTTTCTTTTTGTAACGCTTTGCCCAATACTTGCGCTTGACGTGATTCACTGCCAGTTTTTCAAACCGGAACCGTTTCATCTCCCGCGGACGGCGGACATAGTCAAACTCGCCGATCTGTTCGATAA
Source organism: Solobacterium sp. (assembly GCA_017543005.1). Taxonomy (GTDB): domain Bacteria; phylum Bacillota_I; class Bacilli_A; order Erysipelotrichales; family Erysipelotrichaceae; genus Bulleidia. Next base: position 3,736 of record JAFWEA010000102.1, read on the forward strand.
ACTCCGGACCGAAAGACCGCTTGTAGGCATAGAGGCCGTAGTACGGATCATCCTTTGAGGCTGTCCCGCTGAAGCCGCACATGTCATAGTGCAGCACCCCGTGGGCCTTCATATCAGCCATGGCAAACGCATGCAGGCTGTCTACCGGCTTGATGAAATTGAATTCCTTGTGATTGTACGTATAAAGATCCCAGGAATAATCCCCGCAGCGGATAAACAGACCGCAGGCCACCGGCACCACACTGCCGTATGCCTGTTTCAGCTCTTCCGCTTTGGCCAGTTCTTTTTCCTTGGCCGCCCGGGCTTCCGGATCCTTGCGGTATTTCTTGCCGGCCAGTTCTTCCGTAATGCCGCTGATCATGTCATCGAGTCGGATCTCCGTCACATACATGACCGCATGTTCGCCAAAGCAGTCCAGCAGGCCCTGAAAGAACTGCCGGGAATGCGGCGCAAACCCATCCTGCTCCGTCAGCTGCTTTTCCAGGGCCATCAGCGTGCCGATATCATCCGCACCCCCAAGCCTGGTGCTGACCCCGATGACCGCGTGCCGGTTCAGTGCTGTCTTGCGGGCCTTGGCATAACGGGAATAAACCGTATCAAGATCATCCGACAGATCGGCAATCAGTGTATACCGGTTGGTCCAGGAACCGTTGTAGGCATAACCGTAACCCTTATGGGTATAGCCGAGTTCCTTCAGCAGATCAGTGATATGTTCATTGCTGAAGCCGTCATCCACCGCTTCACCGGTAATGGTCCGATGGCAGCGGACCACGTTCGGATCCACCCGCAGGAATGACACCTTTTTCTCATCCGCATGTTTCTGCAGAAGCCGGTATGCCTTACGGACCTGTTCCGCATCCCCGTAATCCATGCATACACCCCATGGCACATAGAGATATTTGTGGCCCAGCCAGCTGTTCTGCAGCACCATCGCCGTTCCGATCAGTTCCTCATCCTCGTAAAAACCGAAAAACTCATGCCGGTCATGATCTGTTCTTTCCTTGAACCGGGCCCACATGCCTGTTTTCATATAATGTACATTCGGGCTGTTTACCACGAATTCATTCAGTTCTTTTTCTTCAATGCGGCGCAGTTCCATAGCAGTTCTCCGATTCTTCTGATATTACCATCTTACCCGAAACCCGGCACTCGGACAATCCGGGCATCCCTTTTGCATTCTGTTCCGGTCCGTCATACAATAAGGCCAAGGAGAACCGAATACATGTGTGCACTCAGTGAAGACTCCCTGGCCTGGGAAATTCTCAATGAATATGATATTCATCCGGAAACTGACAGTCTCAGTGAACTGGCAGCCCGGATTGCCGGTGACAAGCTGGTAACGCAGAGCGATATCATCGCCATTCTGAAACGTCACTTCGGCCCGGAAGCATGGAAAAACCAGTGAGCACTCACTGGTTTTCATTTTGTCTCAGTACTTCTTATATCCCTTCAGGAACAGTCCGTACATGCAGAAATTGTTGTCATCCTTGACATAAACGCCCCAGCGTCTGCAGCGGCCGGTTGCACCGATATACTCCATGCAGTCCTTGCAGCGTGTGACCCGTTCGTATCCGGTCTTAGGCTGAGCGTTGATCAGATCTTCCACTTCTGTCAAAGTAAAGACTTCTTCATCAAAAGATCCTTTTTCTTCTGCAGCCCGATGCAGTTCTTCCCTGAGCAGGGTTCCGTCGATCATTTTTGGCATGTTCCTGTCTCCTTAAGTACTAACTTATTATACTGTTATTTTTCCCGAATGTGTGGGTTTTATGCTCTGCGATGATCATACGGTATGGGCAAATTCCTTATTAATATTGACGGCTGTTGTATAATGCAATTGCAAAATTACGGAAAGAAGGTTGAAAACATGACAAAAGTGAATGTAATATCCGGATTTCTCGGCGCCGGAAAAACAACTTTGATTGCCAAACTGCTGAAGGATGTCTTCCAGGGTGAACAGGTTGTCCTGGTAGAAAACGAATTCGGCGAAATCGGCATTGACGGCGGTTTCCTGAAGGAAGCCGGCATCCAGATCAACGAAATCAACAGCGGCTGCATCTGCTGCACACTGAAGGGTGACTTTGAAGCCGCCCTGTACCAGGTCGTTGAGACCTATCATCCGGACCGGATCCTGATCGAACCGTCCGGTGTCGGCAAGCTCTCCGACATCCTGCGGGCAATCCGCACGGTGGAAGGCCTGGAAATCGACAGCTACAGCACGGTTGTGGACGCTGCCCGCTGCCAGATCTACCACAAGAACTTCAAGGAGTTCTTCGATGATCAGATCGCAACAGCGACCTGTGTCATCCTGTCCCGGACCCAGAACGTCGATGCGGCCAAGCTGGAAGCGGATATGGCCATCATCCGGGAACTGAACCCGGAAGCCCGCGTCATCACCACACCGTGGGATGAGCTCGACGGCAAGATCATCTTCGATGCCATGACCGGATCCACTGACGGTTTCCCGGCAGACCTGGGTGAAGATGAAGATGAGGACGAAGAGGAAGAAGAGCACGAGCATCATCACCACCATCATCACGACGATGATGACGAAGAGTGCGAATGCCATCATCACCATCATGACGATGATGAGGAATGTGAGTGCCATCACCACCATGACGACGATGATGAGGAGTGCGAGTGCCACCACCATCATGACGATGATGAGGAACATGAACACCATCACCACCATGATGACGATGAGGAACATGAACATCATCACCACAAGCATGCCGATCCGAATGAGGGCCTGAGCGAAGGCAACCGGATCTATCTCGGTGAAGATGAACACGCCCATCACCACCATCACCATCATCACCCCCATGGTGAACACGATGCCGATGAAGTCTTCGATTCTGTCGGTATCGAGACCATCAACAAGTATTCCGAAGATGATCTGAAAGCCGCTCTGGCCGGTCTTGGTGAAAACATCGTCAGAGCCAAGGGTATCGTTCCGGACAAGAACGGCGGCTGGCTGTTCTTCGACTATGTTCCGGGTGACACCGAAATCCGCACCGGTTCTCCGGCTTATACAGGTCTGATCACCATCATCGGTGAAAAGGTCGATCTCGATCTGATCAAGCACCTGTTCGGAGTGAAATAATGGCGGCTCCTGTCTATCTGTTCACCGGCTTCCTTGACAGCGGCAAGACGACCCTGATCAAGGACACGATGAATGACGAGCAGTTCATGGAAGGTGCCGGCCGGACCCTGATTCTCTGTTTCGAACAGGGTGAAACCGGTTATGACGAGAAATTCCTGGATGAGCATAACGCCTTTATCGAATTCTTTGATGCCTCAACCCAGCTGACCGTTGAAAAAATGCGGGAGCTGGATACGATCTACCATCCCGGCCAGGTATTCATCGAATACAACGGCAGTGAATCGATCAGCGAAACCCTGCTGCGGGGCATGCCGGATTTCTGGCCGCTGGTGGAGATCCTGACAACCGTAGACGCCTCTACGTTCGGAATCTTTATCAACAACATGCGTTCGCTGATGTTCGAGCAGATCCGCTACAGTGATGTCGTCATCTGCAACCGCTGCACGGAAGACACCAGCGCGATGCAGCTGCGCGGCAACATCAAGGCCATGAACAAGTTTGCCCAGATTTATTACGAGGGTGAATTCGGTGCCCCGGCCAACCTGAAAGGCGGCCTGCTGCCGTTTGACAAGAATGCCCCGGTCATTGACATCAAGGACGATGACTACGGTCTCTGGTACATGGATGCCATGGAAAACCCGGACACCTACAACGGGAAGAAGATCATCCTGCGCGGCATGTACGCGGACAACATCAAGGGCTACAAGCAGTCCTTCATCCTCGGCCGGCGGGCTATGGTCTGCTGCGAAGCGGATACTTCCCTGTGCGGACTGACCGTCACCGGCGTCAAGATCTGGGAAATGCAGATGGGCATGTGGGTCGAAGTGGAAGGCACACTGAAGACCATACCGGTCGATAACGGCGGGAAGACGCTGGTCCTCTATGCCGAAAAGATCCGTCCTTACCAGGCGCCGGACAATCCATACGTTTATTTCAACTGATTCACTCAGGTTCCCTCCGGGGAACCTGTTTTTTTCTCCGTAAAATGGAAAAGGAACCTGCCGCAAATACAGGTTCCGTTTCTTAATTTGGGGGAAAGAAATATCAAGCAATGCTTGGTTGTCTTTATAATACCGATACCTTGTGAAACATCTATGCACGAATTGTGAAATCTTTGTGAAATCACTCTCTGATCTTCATGCCCAGCAGGGCTGCGCACAGCACCGCCTGATCCGGACTGATGATTGCCCCCTGCAGACCCTTCGGTTCCACCAGGATGCCGTCGATGATATTGCCGGCCAGAACCATTCCCTTCAGGGACGTATCCAGGAATTCACAGCCGGTCAGATCGCAGGCATCAAACTGTGTGTCCTGCCAGCGGCACATGGTAAAAGCAGCTTCACTCAGCACACTCTCCCGGAATTCACACAGTTTCATGGTACCGCTGCTGAAGTTGGCATAACTGCCCTTGCAGCCGTTTATCAGCACATCCTGCCATGAGGATTCCGAGAAGTCTGTTCCGGTCAGCCGGCAGATATGGAACTCGCTGCGCCGGAAGGCACATTCACGGAAATCCAGGTTGCTCAGGTCACAGTGTTCAAAGATGCAGTCCGCAAAGAGACACCCCCGCAGCCGGCCATGGAAGACCGCATTGCGGAAGGTACATTCCCGGAATTCATATCCTGCCAGCATTTCCGGCATCTCGACATTTTCAAAGAGATACCCCTCGCTCTGCTGATCCAGCGGAAAGACAGCCGGGGTCTGTTCCAGAGTCAATACGGGCGGACGGCGGTTCTTTTTCACAGCCGGATGCCTCCCGCCAGCAATTCTTCGCGGCTCAGGAAGGAGTTGCGGCTCTGCACGACCAGGCGGCTCACCTGCCCGGCCATCACCGCGGCTTCCCGCAGATTCTTGCCGGCGGCCAGAGCAGCCAGAATGGTGCCGATATGGGCATCCCCGGCCCCGGTCCCGTTGACCTGCTCCGCCGGTTCCACCGGGATGGGATATACCGTACCGGCCATGCATACCGCCGCCGGACGGCTGCCATCCGTTACGACAACATCCGCGCCGGTCATTTTGCCGAGTTCTGCCGCCGCCTCTGTGGCAGTTTCAGCCATGATCCCTTCCCGCTTCAGCCAGGAAACCGCCTCACTCCGGTTCAGGTGGATCAGGGAGGCCAGTTCCATCATCTGCCGGCAGCGCTCCCGGTCAATGGAAAGGATCCGCGGCCCCGGCGCAAAGCAGATATAGTGATCCGGACAGGTCTTCAGGAAATCAATGATATGCTTTCCGGTTTCCTCCTCGATCTCCAGCCCGCATACATAAACCGGGCCGTATTCCGCCATGTCCAGAGTATCAAACCACTCCCGCTTGAACCGGTACTCGGCCCCGTGCAGCGACATGAATGTCCGGTTGCCGCCCTCATCGATCAGACAGTAACAGCAGCCGTTTTCCTCATCACTTTCCAGCACCGGGTGCACATTGCCGCGGGCACATTCACTGCGGATAAAATCACCATAGATCCCCTTGCCGATTGGCGAAAACAGCGTATACGGCATGTCCAAAGCTTCTATGGCCGAAGCCACGTTGAAGGCACAGCCGCCCAGCGCCAGACGCTGACCCCGCGGGTGCACATCCTCTTCCGAAGACGGCAGATGATCCAGCATGATATGCACATCGGCTACAGTCGAGCCGATCACCAGAATTCTGTTTTTCATAACAAGTTCTCCATCTTTCTTATTATGCCTTTTTTTCTGCCGGAGCAGAAGAAAACATGTATAATACTTGTGCATGCCCCCATAGTAAAAAGGATATTACAAACCCCTCCTAAGGGTTAGTTGCAGGTTCGATTCCTACTGGGGGTGCCATAAAAGAAAAAACAGGCCGAGGCCTGTTTTCATTTTCAGTATGCGTAGTGGTACGTGCTGATATACTCGAGCGTTCCGTCCGGCTGGTCCTCATACCCGTAACGGCTGGCCGGATAGAAATCAAATTCCAGATCATAGCGCTGCAGCTGGGGATCGACAATACTGCCGTCCGGCCACATGCTGCCGTAATGACGGTCAACCAGTTCGTCATATTCCTGCTCGCTGTAGGCAATCTTGTTGCCCCAGACCGAGGCATGGAACGTGACATAGACACTGTTGTCCTTCAGATTTACCAGCCCGGAC
>JAFWEA010000103.1 GCA_017543005.1 Solobacterium sp.
CTACCAGCAGTCTCGGACTGCTGTACTGGTAATAAAATTCACTGAACATATCCGTTCTCCGTCAGTTTTCCTGCTGGTGCACCAGTTCGTAAATCTTGTTTTTGGAGACGCCTGTCTCGGAAGCGATCTGCCGGATGGCGGCCGATGTTGTCATGCCGGCTGCCACCGCCTCATTGACCATGGTCAGGATTTCCCCGTAGTCCACGTCACTGGAATAATCGTCCCGGTTGCCTTCGATCACGACGACCATCTCGCCCTTCAGCCCTGCCAGTTCCGGCAGAAGTTCACGGATGGTGCCGCGCAGGAATTCCTCGTGCATCTTGGTCAGTTCCCGGGCAATGCAGCACCGCCGGTCCCCGAGCACCTCGAGGCAGTTCTTCATCATCTTCTCGATCCGGTGCGGGGCCTCATAGAAGATCAGGGTCATCGGATAGCTGCGGTACTCCCGCAGTTTTTTCAGACAGTCGGTCCGCCCGGCCGGCAGGAACCCCGCAAACAGGAACGGCTGCACGACCAGGCCGCTGGCCACCAGCGCGTTGAGCATGGCATTGGGGCCGGAAAGCGGCACGACGTTGAAACCCATCGCCGAAGCCTCACTGACCACCCGCTGGCCCGGATCACTGATCAGCGGATAGCCGGCATCACTGATCAGGGCAACGTTATGGCCCTGGGACAGCAGGTTGATGATGCCCTTGGCGGCCGGATCCTCGTTAAAATTCTGATAGGTGATCAGCCGGTTCTTGATCTCAAAATGTTTGAGCAGCTGCCCCGATGTCCTGGTATCCTCGCAGGCAATCACATCCACGCTCTTCAGCACTTCGATGGCCCGCGGGGTCATCTCGGACAGGTTGCCGATCGGGGTCGGCACCAGGTACAGGGTCGGCTTGTCGTTTTCAAAACTCTTCTGCCGGTTCACTTCGTTTCTCCCTTGGCTTCCGCGGCTCTGGTCCGGGAGGACTTGAAGCTGCGGACAGTCACGTTCGGATTATTCCTGGCTTCTTCCTTCAGCTTGTTCGGCTGCCGGTTCTGATTCTGGTTCCGGCGGCTGCGGTTATTCGCCTGCTGGTTGTTGGCATTCTTCTTTTGCTGGGCATTGGCCTGGCGCTTTTCGCCGTTCTGCGGCTTTTCCTGCTTGCGCTCCTTAACCGGACGGGCCGGACGGTTGGCGCTTTGTTCCCTTGCCTTGAAGGCCGGGGATGCCGCAAAGCTCAGCTCGGCCGGGGACAGTTCCTCCGGCTTGCCGGCCCGTTCAGCCGGCTGGTTCGGATGGGCCGTATTGCGGATCACCTGCTTGGGCGCCCGGGAGCCGCGCTTGGCCAGGGTCACACCCTTGCGCACTTCCGCCTTGGTCTTCAGATCATCAATGGTAATGATCTGGAAGGTCTCGGCGTTTTCAATCCGGGCCTCGTTGGTCATGACATTCATGGAGGTCACCCGGTACATTTCGCCTTCGTATTCGACGTGGGCCCCCATCTTCGGCAGGCCTTCGGTCAGGATCTTATAGTCATCATCTTCATATTTCAGACAGCACATGAGCTTCCCGCACATACCGGAGAGCTTCTCGATATTCAGCGCCAGCAGCTGGTTTTTGGCCATGTTGATGGAGATGACATCAAAGTGGTTCTTGAAACGGCTGCAGCAGCACTCCATGCCGCACATGCCGATGCCGCCGACCATTCTCGCCTTGTCACGCTCGCCGATCTGCCGCAGTTCGATCTTGCAGTGCAGCCGGGCATTGAGCCTTCGCAGCAGTTCCCGGAAGTCCACCCGCTGGTCCGCCACATAGATAAACAGGATCTTCGAGCGGTCCAGGGTATAATCGGCACTCTGCAGGTTCATCTTCAGATCCAGCGCCGCGATCTCTTCCTCGCAGATCTTAAAGGCTTCCTCGGCCAGCTTGAAATTGCGCTCATGCGCTTCCCGGTCCGCGGCTGACGCCCTGCGCAGCACCGGCTTCAGCGGCATCCGGGGCGGAAACTTCTCCGTGCTTAACGGCACGGCCTGGCATTCACCCAGTTCCACACCCTGCGCGGTTTCGACGATGACCTTGTCACCCTGGGCCAGGTCTTCCATATCCGTTCCGAACGAATACGGCCTGGTGCTGTTATGGAATTTCACCGGAACGACAAACGGATAAATCGTGTTATCGATTTTTTCCGGCTGTTCCGTCTGTTCTCTGACTGCTTCACTCATTCTTCTGTTACCTCCCACCGGTACATGGCCTGGGCCAGCACAAGGCTCAGGTCATTGTTCCGGTTGCACCGGTCCCGCTGCTCCGCCGCAATGCGCATCCGCGCGGCCAGCCGGGCCGGATCTGTCTTTCTGTCTCTCTGCATCGCCTGCCGGTACCAGTCAGGGCCGGCCTCATGTCCCGTGATGACATCCCGGTAATACTGCACCAGGGCTCCGAAGAACCAGGTCAGTATATCCAGGTTGACATCCTTGTCGGTACTGCGGATCCGCAGATCGTAATCGGTCAGCACCATCCGGGGATCCCCTTCGGCCCCCAGAAACTGCTTCAGCATCGTTCTTGTTTTCTGCCATGCTTCGCCGGCCGCCATGTCCGCCAGCCCGTCCAGGCTGTAAACCAGATGGGACAGCAGGTAGGCATCTTCCGCATCCAGTCCCTCTTCTTTCGCCGCCGCTTCATAGACAGCCGGGGCCAGGGAGTGGAACGGAATGCCGACACAGCGGGAAATCACCGTCGGCAGAAGCCGCTCGATATTGTCGGTCGTCAGGATGGCATAGACATCCGGGGCCGGTTCCTCAAGGAACTTGAGCAGCCCGTTCATGGCGCCGATGCTCATATTCTCGGCATGCAGGATGATGTAGACCTTGCGGCCGCCCGTCTCCGCCGCTGTCCGCGAGAACAGCGAACTGACGCTCTGCACCTTCTCGAGCGAAATCATCTCTTTCCGATAGCCGTCCAGGACCAGCAGGTCGGCATGGTTGCGCATGGCCACCCGCTCGGCGGTTTCCCGTTCGGCCCCGGTCAGTGTCTCTTCGTCGATCAGATGATCCGCATGGAGAAAAATACTCGCTGCCAGCAGCACCGCCGCATCGCTCTTCAGGGCATTGCGCGGTCCGCTCAGCAGGTAGGCATGGGCCAGTTCCCCGGCACAGGCCCGGCTGAGAACCTCAAAAACCACCGGCTCCTCTGTTTCCAGAAGTCTCCGGTTCCGGATCCGGCGCTGCCGCATGACCGATCGTTCCTCTGCCTGCAGCTTCGCCGTCAGGGCCGCATCTTTTTCCTTCGGCTCAGTTTTCTTCATCGAGAAGTCCCTTGACGATATGAAACGCTTCCGCAATGACTTCTTCCGCCGGCCTTGACGCATCCACGATGATCATGCGGTCGGCATATTTCCGGATAATCTGCTGATATCCGTTCCATACATCCTGATGAAAGCTCAGGCCTTCCTGATCAAGCCGGTCCAGGAACGACCGTCCCTTGATCCGCTGCAGGCCGGTGGCCGCATCGATATCCAGATAGATCGTCTTGTCCGGCATCCACTCGTCAATCGCAAAGCGGTTGATCGAGAAGACTTCATCAATTCCGAGATGTCTGCCGCAGCCCTGGTAGGCCAGCGAACTGTCCACGAACCGGTCACTGATCACATGCGTGCCGTTCTGCAGCGCCGGCAGGATCACTTCGACCAGGTGCTGACGCCGGCTGGCCGCATAGAGCAGCGCTTCGGTCCTGGCATCCATGGCCGTATTGGCCGGATCCAGAATCACATCCCGGATTTCTTCGGCGATGGTGCTGCCGCCCGGTTCCCGGGTATAGCGGACCGGATAACCTGCTTTTTCCAGCAGTTCCGTCACAGCCGTACTGACAGTCGTCTTGCCGCTGCCGTCCGGCCCTTCAAATGTAATGAATTTTCCACGTTTCATATGTAGAAAATTATAACACGGATTGTCTGAATCATACGAACCCACTCTTCCACAGAAAAACTTCTGCCCTGAGGCAGAAGCTTTCTGTGTCTTGTCAGTTGTATTTCTTACAGCATGGCCAGCACATCGTCCACGGAAGGCATGTCGCCGCCGTCCTTGGCATAATGTGCATATGTGACAACGCCCTTGTCATCCAGGATGAACAGGGCCGGCAGCTGCAGTTCATCGCCTTCGTAGTCACCGTGTGTGAAACCGGCTTCCTTGATGGCGGCGAAGAGCTTCTTGGATTCTTCCGGATCCCGGTTACCGCGCAGGCCTTCCATGTCGGCTGCCGGCTTGATATCCAGGGTCTTGTAGAATTCCATTGCTGTATCGGCAACGATGTCGAACTTCAGGTCGATGTTTCTTTCACCCAGGTAGTCCTGGATGTGCTGCGGATCCGACTGCATGACCATCAGGACCTTGGCATCCTTGGCCAGGAATTCATCATAACGGTTGTTGATCTGCCAGGCGCTGTAGCTGCAGGTCGGGCAGCCGATGTAGCGCAGAACCCAGATGATGGTCTTGCCGCCCAGGTAGTCACTCAGATGCTTGCCGGTGGAATAACCGGTGTCGAAAGCGAAATTCGGCATGGTTTCGCCGACGTTGATTCTTGCCATATTTATTTCCTCATCTTTCTGTTTTTATTATATGGGAAATCGAAAGGTTATTCATCATCACTGCTCTCTTTTCTGATCATCTGATAGCCGATGCCGATATGGGTGCGGATGATTCCTTCCCCGCTGTCCGGGGAACTGATCTTCTTGCGCAGGGAATTCATATAGACCCGCAGGGAACCGATATCGGTTTCCATGCCGGTGCCCCAGATCCGGTCAATGATGAACGAATGGGTCAGCACCTTGCCGGCATTGTCCGCCAGCAGGCATAAAAGCTTGTATTCAATCGGGGTCAGATGGATTTCCTCACCGCCTACACTGACCAGGTTGCTTACCTTATCGATGGCCAGCTGGCCGTTGACGAACACGGCATTTTCCGTTTCCCGCTGTGCCTGGAACTCCAGCCGGCGGGCCGCCGCCCGGATACGGGCCAGGAGTTCGTCAATGGAAAACGGTTTGGTCAGATAATCATCCGCCCCGTTGTCCAATGCCTCGATCTTGTCGCTGTCCTCACCGCGGGCACTGATGATGATAATCATCGCCGTCGACCAGGAGCGGACAGTCCGGATCACTTCGATCCCGTCGATATCCGGCAGGCCCAGATCCAGCAGGATCAGCTCCGGCTGCAGCGATGCGCACATCGCCACGGCTTCATTGCCGGTGGCTGCCCAGGCATATGTGTAGCCATGGATTTTCAGTGTGGTTGAAATCAGGTTGGCAATGGACCTGTCATCCTCCACCACCAGAATCTTGATGTCCTTCATGCCTGTACCTCCCATGCCTTCAAACTGAGCCGGAATACCGTGCCATGCGGCTGATTGTCAGCCACCGCAATGGTGCCGCCGTGGGCCTTGAGGATCTCCTGACAGAGGTTCAGCCCGATGCCCATGCTGCGGCTGCTGTCGGACAGCGTATGCCGCCCGATATAGAACAGATCAAAGATATTTTCCTTTTCGGCGTCCGGTATCCCCTGCCCGGTATCCGCCACCAGGATTTCCACCAGACCGTCCTTTTTCTCTGCTGTGACGGTTACTTCCGTGCCGGCCGGGGTATGCTTGACGGCATTGTCGAGCAGGTTGATCAGCACCTGCATGATCAGTTTCGCGTCCATCCTGGCCAGGCAGTCCTCCGCCGGCGGGTCATACCGGATGACATGGTCCGGATGGGAACGGATATGCCGGAGGCTTTCGGCAATGACATCACCGGCACTCTCCACCGACAGATTCAGCCCGCCGTCACTGCCGAGCCGGGTCATCGCCAGGATGTTTTCCATCTGGTCCTTCAGCCAGGAGGCGTCCTCTTCCATGTCTTCGTAGATGCGCTGGCGGTCCTCTTTGCTCATGGCATCGGCCATGGCCGCCAGGTTTGCCGCATTGCCGCTGATGGAGGTCAGCGGGGTGCGCAGGTCATGGGACAGTGATCTGAGCAGGCCGGCCCGCAGTCTTTCTTTCTCGGCTGCCGCCCGGGCATCATTGCGTTCCCGGTCAATCCGTTCCTTGTCCAGGGCCATGATTCCCTCATGCACAATGGACTGCAGGATCGTGCTTTCAAAATCTGTAAAATTGCGGCCGTTCATCTCTACCCCGATCACCCCGTAGCGGTGATCATCGGAGTACAGGCTGAAATACCGGCTGAGATACTCCGGGTAATGCGAGGTGTAAGCCCCGGAATGATGGTCATTCTCAAATGTCCACTGCACGGCGTCCATTTCTTTCTGCAGATGCCGCAGGTCCGGCTCCTGATCATCGGCGGCGTAAATCTCCGGCAGCCCGGTGATGTGATCGGGACTGTAGAACCGGATGGTCCGGTTCAGCAGGTGTTTGAGCTGCAGGCAGAGAACCTGCATGATCTCATCGGCCGTGCCGGCCTGTTCCAGCTGTTCCGTCGTGTTCAGCAGAACCCGGGCCTGATAGGCATTTTCCGCCGAAATCCGGGCAATATTCTTCATCCGGATCGCCAGGGAACTGGTGATCAGGGCCGCGGTTACCGTGACCAGATACGTCACCAGGTATTCCGGGTCATAGACCAGCAGGGTGAACCGGGGATCAATAAACAGGAAATTGAACAGCAGGATATACAGCACCGCTGCCAGGATCCCGAAAAACTGATGCGAAGTCAGCAATGATGCCACCAGCACCGCCAACAGGTAGATGGTAATGATATTTGCGTTGCTGAAGCGGGACTGGTCAAACCAGACCGACAGCAGCGTGGATACCGTCATGATCAGGACAACCGTCAGGAAGTCCCTGATGTTCCAGACCGGCCCGATTCTGCCTTCCGGGAGCCTGGCCGCATCTGAGGCCCGGCTGTCGGGAATGATATGGATGTCTGTCTCCGGCAGGTAATTCATCAGCTTTTCGCCCATGGACCGCCGGGGCTGGAAGCGATGCTGCGGGGCCGAACTGCCGACAAACAGGTCGGTGATCTTCAGCCGTTTGGCATATTCCGAAATGGACAGCGCAATATCGGAACTGGTCAGGGTCTGCACATCAAAACCGTTCTGCCGGGCAAAACGGAAATTGTCCTGCAGCTGATAATCTGTCGCTTCCGGCTGTCCGGCCGGCCGCACATACAAAGCTACGGCAGCGGCTGTGCCGGGGGTTACCATGCGGGCGGCTGCCCGGATCACCCGCTGACAGCTGGGCGAGCCGGAAAGGCACACCATGATCGCCGGCCCGTTCCTGTTTTCCTGTTCCGTCATCATGCTCATTGTATCGTATCAGGATGCTCTTGTAATGACCCCGCTGTTCAGCAGGTATTCGATCATCGGCCGCATCTCGTCTTTATAGTAAATTTCCACGGAACGGGGACGTCTCGCCAGGGGCAGGACGGCCGCCGGATAGCCGTTGATTTCCAGGGCCGTGGCATAGTAATACGCTGTCATGTGATTCAGAAAGTCGGCCTTGACCTGGTTGGCCTGGCCGCTGTCGACAACCACCATATCCGCATGGCGGCGGTTCATCTCCCGGACTACCTCACCGCTGCGGCCGGCAAATACCGTATAATCCGAGGGTTTGATGTACTTCCTGATCTTCTGCAGAAACAGGATGTCATCCACCATCACCCGCTTTGTGTTCTCTGCCGTTTCAGGGGACAGCATTTCCGGCAGCCTGCTGATCATCCGGTCAATGACCAGGATGAGGACGGCAAGCAGGCCGATTATCATGATCATGTCTTTCATACACTATCCTTTCCGTTCCGTAAGAAACTGTTTCTGGATCACTTCGATCCGGCCCAGCACCAGCATGTGTTCATCCGCATGCAGGACTGTTTCCGGGGTGATGTTCATGTCCATCTTCCCGTGACAGATTCCTAGGATATTCACCCCGTACCGGCTGCGGACATCCAGCTCCCGGATCTTCTTCCCGTCCCAGGCGGCCGGAATGCCGGTTTCCACAATTGCATAGCCGTCCGGCATCTCGATATAGTTGTAGATCTGGTCCGAACTGTAGCGGATGGCTGTCCAGCTGCCCAGTTCCCGCTCCGGGAACACCACTGCCGAGGCCCCGTTGCGCAGCAGGAACTTCTCCTGGGAACCGGTCGTGGCCCGGGCAATGATCCGGCGGGCCCCCAGTTCATCCAGCAGGAAGGTGGTTTCCAGCGAACTCAGGAAATCATCCCCGATCGCCACGATGCACAGATCGAAGTCACTGATGCCCAGGGTAGACATGTACCCGCTGTCCGTGCTGTCACCGATCTGGGCCTTGGACACATACGGCAGGATCTTGTTGATCCTCTCTTCGTCCTTGTCCACGGCCAGGATCTGATGGCCGAGGTCATGCAGTTTCATGGCAGTATAGCGGCCGAACCTTCCGGCCCCGATGATCAGTATGTTTTTCATGATTCTCCTATCCTACGGCAACCTTGCCGACCGGGAACCGGCTCTTTTCCCGCCGTCCCGGCAGGGCCATCGCGTAAGCCAGCGTCAGTCCGCCGACCCGGCCCGCGTACATAAACAGAATCAGTATGATCTTTGAGAAGGCAGACAGCCCCGGCGTGATGCCTGTGGTCAGGCCCACCGTCCCGAGTGCCGAAGCACATTCGAACATGGCCGGCAGCACCGGGATGCGATCCGCTGCCGATACCGCCACCGTGCCCAGGAACAGCAGGCTCAGGTACAGCACCATGATGTACATCGCTTCCCGTACGGTTTCCTCTTCGATCCGCCGGCTGAAGCAGCTGACATTTTCCCTTCTTCTGAGAAATGATGCGACCGACAGGGCCACGATATACACCGTCGTCACCTTCATGCCGCCGGCCGTGGAACCTGGGGCTCCGCCCGTCAGCATCAGTACAATCGTCACCAGCAGCCCGCCTTCGGACATCGCGGCATAATCAGCCGTGCAGAAGCCGGCCGTCCGGGGCGTCACGGTCTGGAACATGGCCAGCAGCAGTCTTTCACCCTCCGGGACATTTCTGAATTCCAGGAAGTAGAAATACAGGAACGGGACCAGCAGCAGCGCCCCGGTCGTGGCCAGGATGACTTTTGTCTGCAGGGCCAGCCGGCCAAACCGCCCGCCGGACCGCAAAAGATCCTGCCAGGTCAGGAAACCGAGCCCGCCCATGACGATCAGGAACATGATGATCAGGTTAACCCGCACATCCCCGGCCCAGGCGGTCAGGGAAGCGAATGGCTGCTCTGCCCCCATCAGGTCAAAGCCCGCGTTGCAGAAGGCCGAGACAGCATGGAACACCGCATGTCCGAAGCCTTTCAGCAGGCCGTACTTCTCGGCAAACACCGGTGTCAGCAAGGCTGTCCCGATTCCCTCGATCAGCAGGGTCCCTTTCAGGAAAAAGATCGTCAGACGCAGGATGCCGCCCAGCTGCGGGGCCGAGATCGCGTCCTGCATGACAGTTCTCTGCATGATGCCGATCTGCCTGCCGGTCAGGATCAAGGTCACGGTCGCCAGGGTAATCACGCCCAGGCCGCCGATCTGGATCAGGATCAGGATGATGGTCCGTCCGGCCAGTGACCACTGCACGGCCGTGTCATAGACCACCAGCCCGGTTACGCAGGAAGCCGACACCGATGTAAACAGCGCATCGATAAACGGCACCGCTTCCCCTTTGGCCGAGGCAAACGGCATGCTCAGCAGCACCGCCCCGCCCAGGATCAGCAGGCAGAAACCCAGCAGGATCGTCCGGAATGAGTTCATATGATCGTGGATATAAATCCGCATCTTCTGTGCAATTGACTGTTTTCCCATGCCCACATTCTGCCCCGAACGGTGTTAAATCGGGATTAAAGTACGGTTTCTGACATTAAATCGGCATTAAAAAAGCAGGAATCGCTTCCTGCCCTGCTTCTGTTTCTGATGATTTTCTACAGTGTCCTGATGATCTTTGTCACATAAATGCTGAAGCGCTCGGCAATGGTTTTGCCCACTTCGTCCACTTCTTCGGTGGTCAGCGGCCGGCCGAGGATTCCCGCCGCCATGTTGGTCATGACCGACAGGCACAGCACCGGCAGATGACAGTGGGCGGCCGTAATGGCTTCGGTCACCGTGGACATGCCGACGGCATCCGCCCCGAGGATGCGGGCTGCCCGGATCTCGGCAGGTGTTTCAAACTGCGGTCCCGGAAAGAACATATACACCCCTTCATGCACCGAAAGATCAATCCCTTCGGCACAGGCCAGCGCCAGTTTCCGCAGTTCCGGATCATAGGCCCGGCTCATGTCAAAGAAGCGGTCGCCGAATTCACTGACATTCGGCCCGCGCAGCGGACTGGCCCCGTTGAGCTTGATATGATCGCTGACGACCATGATGTCGCCCGGCTTATAGTCCATGTTGACCGCTCCGGCCGCATTGGTCAGGATCAGCGCCTTGACTCCCATCAGTTTGAACATGCGCACCGGGATGACCAGCTGCTCAAAGTCATAGCCTTCATAATAATGAAACCGGCCGGACATGCACAGCACCTTCTTCCCGGCTACCGTGCCGTAGATCAGCTTGCCGGCATGGGAGGCCACCGTGGAAAGCAGGAAGTTCGGAATATCCTTATAATCAATGATAACCGGATTCTCGATGGTATCCGCAAACGGCCCCAGCGCCGATCCGAGCACCAGACCCACCTCCGGCGTATCCGGCAGGATCTTTTTCAGATAATCTGCCGTTTCCTGAAAGAATTCATATGTATACTTCATACACGCTCACCTCTTCTGTCATCGTATCACACATGGCTATTTTTTCCCGTCTGAACTAAAATAGTCCCGGGGGTGCGCAATGATGACAGAAACCGAAAAACTCCAGCCATGGCTGCAGAAACGCGGCCGGATGGACAGATTTGTCGAGACATTTGTGCTCAACGGCGGCAGAGTCCTGGAAGTGTCAGAAGATGCCCTGGTCATGGTGCAGGCTGAAGCGGACATGGTCTTTGCCCTCGGTCAGTTCACGGAAACAGATGTCATCCGGCAGGCAGGTTCAGTCATGACCGACCGGAAAGACTGGTTTGAACGGCAGCTCGCATCAGGTCAGTATGACGGGACCCTGATTGCCCAGAATGCCGTCTATACCAAAGATGTACCGCCGGAAGAAATCACCCTTCCGGGCACCGTCATCCGGCTGCTGGATGAGCGTGATATCCCTTTCATCCGGGAACACTATGACGGCTTTGATGCGGATGATGCCTACCTGCAGCGGTGCCTCAGAAGAGGCATGCTGGGGATTGAGGCTGAAGGTCAGCTGGCCGGGTTCATCGGCAGCCATGATGAAGGGGCAGCCGGACTGCTGGAAATCCTGCCGGAGTACCGCCGGCGGCACTTTGCCGAAGCCCTTGAAACAGCGATGATCCGGTATCTCATGGCGGACGGACGCATCGTCTGGGGCCAGGTCAAAGAAGACAACACAGCCTCACGCCGCCTGCAGGAGAAGCTCGGCTTCACCTGGGGCGGCTGGTATTACTGGCTGTTCAGATAATCACAGTTCAAAGAGAGGTATACCATGAAAACAATTGAAGAAATGCGTCAGGAAGTATTTGCCTGGACGAAGCAGTCCTATGCCGAGAAACTGTTTGCCGGCACCAGCGGAAATCTGTCCATGTATGATCCGGAATCGGGCATCATGACCATCACCCCGACTTCCATTCCGTATGAGACCATCCTGCCGGAGGACATGGTGGCGATGAAACTGAACGGTGAAGTCGTGGATGGTCACTATGCCCCGTCGTCCGAGTGGCGGCTGCACGCCGAAATCTACAAGGCCTTCCCGGAAGCCGGCGCCGTTGTCCATTCCCATTCCCCGTATGCCACTGCCTTTGCGGTCGCCCACCAGTCCATCCCGGTCATCCTGATTGAGATGGTTCCGTTCCTGGGCGGTGATGTGCCGCTGGCTGAATTTGCCGTACCGGGCACGGATGCTGTCGGTCTGAATGCCGTCGCTGCCATGCAGGAGCGGCCGGCCTGCCTGATGGCCAACCATGGTGTCGTGGCCTTCGGTGCCGATCTGAAACAGGCGCATATCCGGGCTGTCTATGTCGAAGACGCCGCAAAGATCTGTTACTACGCCAAGGGCATCGGTGAAGTCCATGTCATGAGCGATGAAGCCATCCGCGCCATGAAGGGTGAATAAATCCGCTATGGAATATCAGACACTGCACAACGGCATCACCCTGCCGGTGATCGGTTTCGGTACCTGGGATGTCCGGGGAAAAGAAGGAGAACGGACCCTCCGGGAAGCCCTGGATACCGGCTACCGGCTGATCGATACCGCCCAGATGTATGACAACGAGGAAATTGTCGGCAAGGCTGTCCGTGAATCCGGCATTCCCCGCAGCGAAATCTTCGTAACTACCAAGCTCAGCCATCCCTGCCCGACCGAAGCGGAAACCCTCCGGAGCATACACACCTCCCTGGCGCGGCTCGGGCTGGATTATGTGGACCTGCTGCTGATCCATGAGCCCTACCGCAGTTCCATCACAATGTACCGGGCGCTGGAACAGGCGTATGATCAGGGCCTGGCCCGGGCGATCGGCATCTCCAATTTCCAATCAGCCCCGTATCGGGAATTACTCCAAAACTGCCGGATCGTGCCGATGGTCAATCAGATCGAATCGCATGTGTACTACATGCAGCTGGACCAGAAGGAACTCTTGGAACAAGCCGGTACGAAGATGCAGGCCTGGGCTTCCTTCACCGAAGGCAGAAAGCCGATCTTTGCCGAGCCCCTGCTGAATGAAATTGCCCGCAGATACGGCCGCACTGCCGGCCAGATTGCTTTGCGGTATCAGGTGCAGAACGGCATCATGGTCATTCCGAAGACATCTCACCGGGAGCGCATGGAAGAAAACATCGATCTCTTTGATTTTGTCCTGACCGAGGAGGACATGCGCCGGCTGAGCACCCTGGATCAGGGCCGCAGCCTGTTCAACTGGTACACAAACGACTGGATGAAAAACAAATAAAGCCGCTGCATGCGGCTTTTGTCGTTATTGCTCAATTTTGTGTGAGTCCGGCTGTCCAGACCTCATATTTTGCCAGTGTTTTACGCATCATCTCTTCGGCATCGAGACTGCCGTGCTCCATGATCGCATCGAGCACAGTCGCCGAGAAACCGGACACGTATTTGACATTGGATTCGCCGGCCGGAGCCGCGAAGTGCACATTGCGGGCATCGACGTTCCAGTAGATGATCTCCGGCAGCGGGAATCCCGCAGCCAGAAATCTCTGCTTCATGGACTCGTAGGTCGGAACGTTGTATGTCCCCTGATCAAACTCCATATCAGAGATGATGACGACCCGCCGGACATATTCTTCAGCACTCTCTGCTTTCTGATTTGTCCGGTACAGCAGGTCATAGACCTTACCGATATCGGTATTGGTGCAGTCATCACACCGGAATGTTTTGTCCAGTTTGTCATATAAACTGTCGGTATCATCGAATGTCACGATCTCCGGATCACTGGAGAACGTGATGAAGCTGTTGTGGAATGGACCGCTCTGCAGCTCGGCATACAGAATGGCCAGGGCTGTAGCATTGAGAATCGGCAGACCTTTGTTGCATGTCATCGAACCGGAACCGTCCCGGACAACAATTGTCTGCTCGGCCTTGTGCCGGGATTTCATTTCGTCCCACTTCACCTGCATGGCCTGTTTCTGCAGATCATCCATGCCCGGGAAGGATTCGGAAATAATCTGATAAGGATAGATCGCTGCGGCGTGAATCTGTTCGACTCCCGCACTGACATTTTGGATATACTGCGTATACCGCTCCTGGTCATTGCGGGCAAATGCCTGACGGTATTTGTGCATGGCCTGTGAAGGAACGGCGCTGTAGGCGAAGGTGTAATCCTTCTCCCGCAGGTTGTTTTCAAGGATGCGGTTTTTGCGCAGGGCGGACAGTGTCTGACGATAAGTACGCTCTGTCATGCCCAGTTTTTTTGCCAGATATCTGGCAGTCTTTTTTGTGCTTCTGCCGGAAGCGTTGACGGATGGCAGCCACTTGGCGAGCAATGACACCGGCTCACCCCTGGCCGCAGCCGCGAGGTCTGTCTGGAGCTGTGTCTGAATGTGTTCGATCACAGCCGGTTCAGCCGGCGTGTGCAGGGCCGTCAGAAGATCATCATAGCGGCCGCAGTCAATGATTGCCGGAATCAGCCTGGCGGCATCATCCGGGAAAAACTGACAGTAGTTATGCCAGCAGAGGCGGAACAGATCCCGCTCACCCAGACCGTACCGGACATCCCGCAGATAGAGCAGGTTCTGCACGGCCGTTTCATAGTCCTCTGCCAGGGCAATGAAGAACAGTTTGAGAGCCTCGTACTGGTTGTTTCGCATGGCTCCGGCAGTGCCGTAGAAGCTCAGGTTGGCACTGCCGGAAGTGCGGTAAGCTGTATCACCGTTTTCGGTATATACCAGCTGATTTTGCTGAGAGACAGCGTGCTGCAGGTTTTCAAGAATGCTCATAAGTTCCTCCTTCTTTCTTCAAGGTGCGCTTTGTTTTCATCCATAAACAAAATTGGCTGCGGTTCACACCTTTCTTCCAGACACATGCGTTTTGCTTCTTTCTCAATCATTTTTCTGCTGTTCGTGTCTGTTGGCTGGATCTTATCCGCGCATTGTTCGAGAATCTGATGTCCCGGAGGGCTCAAGCAGCGGCTTCATCTCTGCACAACCACAGTATAGCCGGCACTGATCAGTACCGAAATTCTCAGATATCAATTATTTTTTGACCCCTGTAATCTGTGTATTTACAACAGTTTTTGCGCTAATTCATGATTCTTTATGACCCCTTTTCAGGCCCTTCTCTTTGAAATCAATATAAAAACCGGAAGATTTTTCATCCTCCGGTTTGCTTCTGTGTTACTGCTGGGAATCAGTCGGGTCCCCGGCTGTTTCCGGTGCTTCCGGTTCCTGCTCCGGCCCTGTGTAGGTGCCCATCAGGCGTTCCCGCTGTTTCTGCGCAGTCTCAACAACCCCCTCTTTCAGGAGTGCTTCCGCCGCAGCCCTTCTTTTCTCTTCCTCAGCTTTTCTGAGTCTCTTCTTTTTTCTGAAATGTCTCACAATCATCACGATCACCACAATCAGCAATACCAGCGCCACCGCAGCCGCAATCAGGATCTTCCGGGTCATGGATTCCACCGCCGCAGTTCCCTCTTCCCCCAGCTGC
>JAFWEA010000104.1 GCA_017543005.1 Solobacterium sp.
CAGCGTAGGCCTGCATGAAGCGGATATTGTCCATCATGATGTCCTGGTCAATGATCAGGGCCGGCGTATCCAGTTCATGGTAGTTCATGCCCTGTCCTCCCCGTCACAGACCGCCAGCGCCTCGATTTCGATCAGACTGCCGTAGTGCAGACCGCTGGTCGGAACAATCGTGCGGGACGGCTTGTGATCGCCGAAGTATTCCGCATAAACCGCGTTGATTTCATCCCAAAGCGCCACATCCGGTGTATACACCCGGCACTGCAGCACTTTGGTCCGGTCGGTGCCGAAATCCGTCAGCACCTTGTCAAGATTTGCCAGCGCCTGCCGGGTCTGTTCCCGGACGCCGCCCACGGCAATGGTTCCAGTTGCGGCATTGACCGGCAGCTGTCCCGATACATACAGCAGGCCGTTATGCACAACCCCGGGACTGTAATGTCCCTTCTTTGTTTCAGCCATGAATGATCCTCCTGTGATTGTATTGATTCCTGATTTCAGTTTATAGAATTTTTTATATGCAGTCAATGTAAGCCGGGCTGAAATTGCTTTTGCAGAGGACATATGATACATTTTTCTATAGAATGAAACTGTTTTGTATAACTATTTATACGGAGGTGCTATGACAGAAATCAGAAAGGAACTGCAGGCATATACCGCCATGGCGGATATGCTGGTGCAGACATTCGGTTCCCGCTGCGAAGTGGTCATCCATGATCTGAGCAGTCCCGAGCATTCCGTTGTCTACGTCGCCAACGGGACCGTGACCGGCCGGAAGATCGGCGACAGCTTTGACCATCTGGTCAGACAGGTCCTGCTCTCTTCCCAGCTGGAACGGGATTTTGTCACAAACTATTATTTCGAAACGGCGGATGACCAGCTGATCCGCTCTTCAACAATCCTGATCCGCGGCAGTGAGGATGAACTGGCCGGGGCCATGTGCATCAACCTGGCCGAGCTTGTTCACGAGGATCCGGAAATCCTCCCCCTGCACCGCCTGCCGTCAGCCGGCAGTGAGGATGAAACCGTTGACCTGTACAGTGACAATGTCGGGGTGGCCGATATGGTCCGGGCCCTGGTCAACAATATCCTCGGACCCGATACCTCCGGCCTGACCCGCAGCCAGCGCATTGACAAGCTGCGTTTCATGGACGCCAAGGGCATCTTCCTGGTCAAGGGCAGCATCGACCTGGTTGCCGAAAAGCTCGGCATCACCAAAGTCACCGTCTACAGCTATCTCGATGAAATCCGCGGCCGCCGCTGAACCAAAATAAAATCCGGATATTTCCGGATTTTTTCTGTTCAGCTGTGCAGCAGCGGTGAAATCCGCTTGTAGAGAAGAATGGTAAGGACACTGACCAGGATGCCCTTGATGATATTGAACGGCGTGGTGGCCAGCAGCACAAAGGTCAGCTTGTCCGTAATGGCCGGGATCAGCGCCGTGCCCATGCCGATCAGCACATCCATCGGCAGCTGGTAGAAGAACGAATAAGCCGGCAGAAGCACCGCGTAATTGATGATCACACCGACGGCCGTCATGCACAGCGTCCCGGCAACCAGGCCGATCAGGGCCTGCTGCTTGGTCTTCTTGTTCCGGTACAGGAACGATGCCGGCAGGACATATGCGCAGCCGATCAGGAAATTGGCCAGTTCGCCCACATAGGCCGTATCCGTGCCCTTGAAGAGGATCTTGAGCAGGATTTTCAGGCCTTCGATCGCACAGGCCGCACCCGGCCCCATCGCAAAGCCGCCGACCATGACCGCCGTTTCACTGAAGTCCAGCTTATAGAAGGACGGGATAAACGGCAGCGGGAAATCGAAGTACATGAGGACGAAGGCAACGGCCGACAGTACGGCAATTTTTGTTAAGGTTCTGACAGATGAATGCATGAGTGTTTTCCTCCCTGCCTCAAAAAAAGAGGCCTGTGATAAAAACCTCCGGGACAAAACAAAAGAAACTCTTCCATCCAGACTTTACTGTCGCCGCCGGAATTGCACCGGCTCG
>JAFWEA010000105.1 GCA_017543005.1 Solobacterium sp.
CAGATGCTGCTGTGCACCGGCGGGCGCGGCTGGTATCAGGCCTGGGGCGAGGAAGCGGTGCCGATGACACCGGGCACGGTGGTGCATATTCCGCCGGGTGTCAAGCACTGGCACGGGGCCGCGAAAGATTCGTGGTTCTCGCATCTGGCCATCGAAATTGAAGGCGTCAATACCGGCGCGGACTGGTATGACCCGGTTTCCGAAGAGGAATATCAGAAACTGAAGTAAAAACACAAATACGGCATATGCCGTATTTTTGTTTATAATGAGTAAGTTATGTTCAGTATCCTGCTTGCAATTATCTATCTTGCCTTTATCAGTCTGGGTCTGCCGGATGCCCTGCTCGGGTCGGTGTGGCCGATGATGCACCCGCAGATGCACGTACCGATTTCCTGGTCCGGCATCGTTTTCATGATCATCTCCGGCGGGACAATGATCTCGGCCATGAACAGTGACCGGCTGAACCGGCGCTTCGGCACCGGTGTGGTGACGGCCTGTTCCACTGCCATGACGGCCATGGCCCTGTTCGGGTTTTCCTGCACACATTCGTTTCCGATGCTGTGTCTCTGGGCGATTCCCTATGGCCTGGGGGCGGGTTCCATTGATGCGGCGCTGAACAATTATGTCGCCCTGCACTATGCCAGCCGGCACATGAGCTGGCTGCACTGCATGTGGGGGATCGGGGCCTCCATCGGCCCGTATATCATGAGCTTTGCCCTGCAGATGCACCATTCCGACTGGCACGCCGGTTATCGCTATGTCGGCGGCCTGCAGACATGCCTGACACTGATCCTGCTGGCGTCACTGCCGTTATGGAAGCGGAACAGCCCGGGAGCGCAGGAAGACACAGGCCGGCCGCTCAGCCTGCGGGAAGTACTGGCCATCCCCGGCACGAAGGAAATGCTGGCGGCGTTCTTCTTCTACTGTGCCGTGGAACAGACGGCCGGATTGTGGGCTTCAAGCTGGATGGTGGAAGTCCGGCAGATTGATGCGGTGACCGCCGCCCGGTTTGCGGGTCTGTTCTATCTCGGCATTACCCTGGGCCGGTTCTTCGGCGGCTTTATCACCATGAAACTGAATGACCGGCAGATGATCCGGCTGGGCCAGGGCCTGATCCTGGCAGCGGTGCTCTGCCTGCTGCAGCCGTTCAGCCAGAACCTGGCGTTGTTCGGGCTGGTGCTGACCGGGTGCGGCTGTGCGCCGGTATTCCCGACCATGATCCACTCGATACCGGGTCTGTTCGGAACGGAGCGGTCACAGGCAATTGTCGGCATCATGATGGCCGGCGCCTATGCCGGCATCAGTTCCATGCCGCCGCTGTTCGGGCTGCTGGCCGGAACGTTCGGGCTGAACCTGTTCCCGTTCTATCTGCTCGCGGCTGCGGCCATCATGGTCATCCTGACCGAAAAAACCTACCGGAAAGCAGAATAAAAGTGTCGGCAGACACTTTTTTCAGATCTCGAGGGTCAGCTGTTCGCTTTGGCGCAGCCAGGATACCTGCGTGGCTTCCCGGACGATATCACCGGGTCTGGCATGACCGATCAAAAACGGACTTTGCGGGTCATGATCTGCCGCATTGCGCAGCACGGTTGCCCTGTCATAGTTGGCGTAGCAGTAGCGGCAGAAGTGCCGGCAGGTGTTGTAGGCCCCGATGTCATTGTTCAACAGGCACCTGCAGGCTGGCCGGGCCGGGGTGTGCGGCGGTACATTCAGCGGCAGATCCAGGGCTGATGACACCAGTTCCGCGGTCATACAGCCATCTGTATCAATCCCGACAGACTGCAGGGCAGGTGATTCACAGCAGGCATGCACGCTCATGCCGTACGCAGCCGCGATTTTTGCGAAGGCGCGGCCCAATGTGAGCTGATCGGCCGGCGATACTTCCCGTCCTTCCGGGAAGTTTCTTTTTGTTTTCTCATACAGGTCAAGATAGCTGATGATGACATGGTGTGTGGCCCCGCTGAGAAGCCGGCACATGGTTTCAAAAGCATGAATATGATACTCGGCCGTATACTTTGCCGTTAGGAAGACAGGATCATAGCGCCAGAACATGACTTCCGGTCCGAGCATCTCAGCCAGACTTCGGAAGGAAGCGATGACATCATGCTTGTCCGGCACGCCCGGCTCGATATCCTTGCCGTACGGGGTGATTGTCACATGCCAGAGCTGGCGGAATTTCTTCAGTTCGGGAATGTGGGCCAGCAGGGGCTGCGGGTTCTTTGTGCCGAAGACCAGCACATCGACTACGTCGGAATCCAGCCGGTACCGGGTGACCTGTTCCGCATAGTACGGATTGCGCACCATGACGAAACCCTCCCGGATCCGGTTCATGAACCATTCACTGTAGAAAGCCGGTATGTCAGTCCGCTGGCCGCTGTTGATGATCATGGTCAGTCCTCATGCACAGGAAAACGATAACGGCACCGACGGCCGCCAGCAGTGCGGCGATCCCGGTCAGGGCGGGAACAGAGAAACGGTCCAGCAGCCAGCCGCCGGCAAACGAGCCGATGACGGTGGCCAGGGCCAGGGCCGAGGTAAACAGTGACTGCCCGCGGACGGTATCTTCCGGGGCGATCACTTCATTGACATAGTAGACCGATGCGACCTGGATCATGCCCCAGCCGCTCAGTTGGAAGGCCATGGCCGCATAATAGCCTCCCATGCCGTGCGCCAGGAAGATGGTCAGGGCTTTCAGGAAAAACGAAATGCCGGTGATCCGCACCCAGAACGATGCGGGCCGGAAGCGGAGCAGCCGGGCAAACAGGAACATGGTCGGCAGTTCAAACAATGCCGCAATCGATCCTCCGTTGCCGTATGCCACACTGTCACCGCCCTTGTGCTGGACGATCTGATAGCCGTAATTGCCCAGGAAAACATGGCTGATATACAGCAGAAGAACCCCGGCCAGCACCAGCATGAATGACCGGTAGCGCCGGACAAAGGATGAACTGTGCTGCGGCGCTGCAGATACAGTATTTCCAGCGGTGCGGGTGACCGGGAACAGGCAGGTCATCAGGATGGTGCCGGCAAACCCTGCCGCGGCCGCGGCCACGGCGGCGTCAGCTTTCCAGCGGGCCGTGAAGATGCCGATCAAAGGAAAAACCACGGCATAACCGAGACTGCCGATGCCCCGGGAAATACCGAAGTCGGTATCCGGGTTGTCGGCGGCCAGGGCATTGACCAGCGGGGCCATCATCTGCAGAAGTCCGGCACAGAGCCCGAACAGGATCCCGGGCATGACCTGCCAGAACAGCATGACGAAACACACCGCAATGGAGACCAGGCTGAACAGGACAATGCCGGTTTTCAGATAGCGGTGGGCCGTGCGGTCCATCCAGCCGGCCAGTACCGGCTGCAGGACAGCCGATACCAGCGAGCATACACCCATGACAATGCCGATCCGGAAACTGGACAGCCCGGCGGCCAGCAGGTAGGTGCTGGAAAAGCCGAACAGGGCTGCCCAGACACTCCAGAAAAAGGACTGCAGCAGGGAATAGAGAATCGTGGGGCGCTTCATCAGATGCTGACAGTATCCAGCCAGGTGCGGCCGACACTGATCTGCCGGCGGACTTCATCCGGGGCTGTGCCGCCGAACGAGTTTCTGGCTTTGACACAGGCCGGAATGCTGATGTCACCCAGCAGTTCCTTGGTAATGCGCGGATCAATGGACTGCAGCTGTGCGTCGGTGAGGTCGGCGAAATCACAGCCGTTTTCTTCGCAGAGGCGGACCATGTGGCCGACGATGCTGTGGGCTTCCCGGAACGGAATGCCGCCGGCCGCAAAGTGCTCGGCAATGTCCGTGGCATTGAGGAAGCCGCGGCTGAGCTGCTTTTCAATGACATCCAGACGGAACTCTGTCTTTTCCAGCATGCCGGCAAAGATCTGCAGGCTGGCTTTCCAGGACTCGATCGCATCGAACAGGCTTTCCTTGTCTTCCTGGAAGTCCTTGTTGTAGGCCAGCGGGGTGCCCTTCATGACTGTCAGCAGCTGCATCAGGTCACCGTAGACCCGGCCGCACTTGCCGCGGACCAGTTCGGCCATATCCGGATTCTTCTTCTGCGGCATGATGCTGGAACCGGTGCAGTAGCTGTCATCGATGGCGATATAGGAGAAT
This sequence comes from Solobacterium sp., assembly GCA_017543005.1. Classification (GTDB taxonomy): domain Bacteria; phylum Bacillota_I; class Bacilli_A; order Erysipelotrichales; family Erysipelotrichaceae; genus Bulleidia. The sequence goes on from JAFWEA010000105.1 coordinate 4,115, forward strand.
TCCGTGGAGTTCCACCAGGCGAATTCTTCGGCCCAGCGGGACAGGTGCATCATGGAGATGCTGGCATCACTGAGGAATTCCAGACTGTAGTCACGGTCGCTGACGGCGTCCATGGCATTCTCGGCCGGAGCCTTGAAACCCAGCAGTTCCGCGGTTCTGTGGCGGTTGATCGGCATGGTGGTGCCGGCCAGGGCACAGGCGCCCAGCGGGCTGTAGTCCATGCGGTCCAGCGTATCCTGCAGGCGTTCGATATCCCGGCGGAACATCTGGAAATAGGCCATGAAGATAAACCCGAGGGTGACCGGCTGGGCATGCTGGAGATGCGTAAAGCCGATCGTGTAGCTTTCGGCATACTTGTCTGCCTTGGCCAGAATGATGTCTTCCAGGGTCACCAGCAGATGCAGGATCTCCTTGATTTCCTTCTTCAGATACAGGCGGCCGTCCACCTGGCACTGGTCATTGCGGCTGCGGGCCGTGTGCAGCTTCTTGCCGGTTTCGCCGATCAGGGCAATCAGCCGGCTCTCGATCCCCATATGGATATCTTCATCATCGACATTGAAGGTGATTTCGCCGGAAGCGATGCCTTTGCGGATCTCTTCCAGGCCGGCAATGATGGCCTCGGATTCGGCCTTGGTGACAATGCCCTGTTCCGCCAGCATGGTAACGTGGGCAATACTGCCGTCAATGTCCTCGTTATACATTTTCTGGTCAAAGAAAATCGAAGCGTTGTAATACTTGACGATTTCATCCATGTCCCGGCTGAAACGTCCTCCCCAAAGATTTGAATTTGTCATAATCATAGTCTCCTTATCATCAATGGTAATCGATTCGGGCAAAAGATGCACTTAGTCCGGCAAAAAGGGTATTATTTTTTCAGGAGGAACGCTTATGGAACTGATCATGCTGGGCACCGGGCACGCCGGGGTGACGGAATCATACAATACCTGCTTTCTGCTGCACGAGAACAATCAGTATTTCCTGACCGATACCGGCGGGGGCAACGGCATCCTGCGGCAGCTGAAACGGGCCGGGGTCAGTCCGCGTGATATCCATGATGTGTTTATCACCCACCGGCATACGGATCATCTGCTGGGAGTGCTGTGGCTGGTGCGGATGACCAGGGGCAGCCTGCTGCGGATCTATGCTCATGATGAGGTTATCCATATCCTGAGCAAGATGATTGTCATGCTGTATCCGGATACGGGTATGGAAAATATCGAACTGATTGCCGTGCAGGATGGGGAAACCCGGTCCGTGATCGGTCATGACATCATGTTCTTTGACATTCATTCCCACAAGGCGAAGCAGTTCGGATATAAAATGGAAATCGGCGGCGGGCAGACACTGACCTGTCTGGGGGATGAGCCCTACAGTCCGCTGTGTTATCCGTATGTGCATGGGAGCACCTGGCTGATGCACGAGGCCTTCTGCCTGGAGGCGGAAAGCGGCAAATACAATCCGCACCGGATCGCGCATTCCACTGTGAAGGATGCCTGTGAAAACGCGGCCATGCTGGAAGTGGAACACCTGATTCTTTATCATATGGAAGAAAAAACCGGGGCAGACAGGAAACGCCTGTATACGGAAGAAGGCCGGCAGTACTGCAGCTGTCCGCTGTTTGTGCCGGATGATATGGAGCGGCTGAAGCTATAGGAGGAAATATGAAACAGTATATTGTTGATGCCTTTACCGATACACCGTTCAGCGGGAACCCCGCTGCGGTCTGCGTCATGGAACAGTGGCCGTCCGAGGCTGCCATGATGAATCTGGCAAAGGAAAACAATCTTTCCGAAACCGCCTTTCTCGTTAAGGAAGGAACCGGCTGGCATCTGCGCTGGTTCACCCCGGTCACCGAGGTGGAACTGTGCGGCCATGCGACCCTGGCTTCGGCCTTTGTCATTTTGAATTACTATGAACCAGACAGCCCGTCTGTCCGGTTTGATACCTTGAGCGGTCCGCTGACCGTCACCCGGAAGGGCAGCCGCTATGAAATGAACTTCCCGACCTATGAACTGAAGGAAATCCCGGTTACCGATGCGATGGAAGCTGCCTTCGGGGCCCGGCCAATCAAGGCGGTGCTGGGACTGGACCTGGTCTGTGTGTTTGCGGATGAGGAAACCGTCCGGAACATGAAGCCGGATCAGGGCCTGCTCACAACGATCGAAGGACGCATCCAGAATGCCACGGCGGCGGGACAGGATGCGGACTGCGTATCCCGCAGCTTCTGCCCGAAGCTCGGCATTGCGGAAGACCCGGTCTGCGGCTCGGCCCACTGCCAGATTGCGGATTACTGGTCCGGGGTGCTCGGCCGGAAGGAAATCGAAGCCTATCAGGCCTCGGCCCGCGGCGGGTGGCTGCA
>JAFWEA010000008.1 GCA_017543005.1 Solobacterium sp.
ACAGGATAATGTCGTTACCTGTGTCACCGAAGTTCCGGCCGGGGAAGAAGTGATTTTCCGGAAGGGGACGGAACTGCAGACGGTAAAGGCGGAAGAGAACATTCCGTACTGCCACAAGATTGCCCTGACAGATCTGCCGGCAGGCAGCGATGTCGTCAAGTATGGAGAGCTGATCGGGCGGACAACCGAAGATGTAAAAAAAGGACACTGGGTATCCGACAGGAATATCCTCAGTGTACCGCGTGATTATGAAAGTGAAATGATTCCGCTCGAAGCGGACGGCAGTGTCAGTGAAGCCGCGAAGGAACAGTATACCTGGGGCGGCAATCCGGGCGAAGGCCTGAGTGCCGATGAGATCCTGAAGGGACTCAATGTCGTCCGTGATCCGGAAACCGGCCGCATGCAGTTCTGGGGCTACAAGCGGAAGGAAGGCAGAGCCGGCATCCGCAATCATGTGCTGATCCTGCCGACCTGCGCGTGCGGCAGTGAAAGTTCCCGCATCGTTGCCTCTCAGGTACGCGGCGCCGTGAATATCGTCTTCAACACCGGCTGTTCCGACGTGGCCGCCAACACCGCCATGTCGCAGAAAGTCCTGACCGGTTTCGCCCTGAACCCGAATGTATACGGGGTTGTGATCATCGGTCTTGGCTGTGAAACAGTCGGCCACCGCCAGCTGCGGGAAAAGATCCAGGCGCAGACCTCCAAGCCGGTTGTCTCCTTCGGCATTCAGGAAGAAGGCGGCACCCTCAAGACAATTGAAAAGGCAGTCCGGGCAGCCCGGGAAATGGCTGCGGCAGCCGGCCTGCAGCAGAAGGAACTCTGCGATATCTCCGAGCTCCTGCTGGGCATTGAATGCGGCGGCTCCGACGCAACCAGCGGCATCGCTTCCAACCCGGCTGTCGGTGAATGCTCCGACCTGCTGGTGGACCTCGGGGCATCCTCGATTCTCAGCGAATCCATCGAATGGATCGGCGGCGAACATATCGTTGCCCGCCGGGCCGTGACGCCGGAACTGCACAACCAGGTGATTGAAGTCTGCAAGGCTTACGAAGAGCACCTGAAGGCAGCCGGACAGGACTGCCGGGCCGGTCAGCCGACCCCGGGCAACAAGGCCGGCGGTCTCTCCACCCTGGATGAAAAGTCCCTCGGCTGCATCCGCAAGGGCGGTACAAGACCGGTAACGGAAGTGCTGGAACAGGCAGTCCGGCCGCAGGGCAAGGGAGCCATGGTCATGGATACTGCCGGATATGATATCTCCTCCGTCACCTCCATGGTGGCCGGCGGCTGCAACCTGGTGATCTTCACAACCGGCCGCGGCACCCCGACCGGCAACGCGATTGTGCCGGTGCTCAAGGTTACGGCCAACGAACGGACCTTCAAGATGATGGATGACAACATGGATGTCGACCTGAGCCCGATTGTCCGCGGCGAGAAGTCCTACAAGGAAATGGGCCGGGAACTGGTCGGGGTCATCTCCGATGTCATGAACGGCAAGCTGACCAAGGCTGAGGCATACGGTTTCTCCGATATCGCGGTAGACCATGTCTGCCGGTATGTCTAAGCAGCGGGAAACAGGAGGAATGAGAAAATGAAAACACTGATGAAGAAATGGACAGACATGGGTCTGTTTACAAAAATCATGATCGGCTTTGTACTGGGTATCATTGCCGGTCTTGTCCTGGGGCCGAAGGCTTCGGCCCTGGCTTTCCTGGGCACCCTGCTGACCCGGCTGCTGACCATGGTTGTCGCACCGCTGGTGCTGGGCCTGCTGATCTGCTCGGCAGCTGACGTCAAGGACTTCAAGACCCTCGGCAAGATCGGCGGCAAGACCATCGCGATCTTCCTGGGCGGTACGGCTGTGGCGGTAGCCATCGGCCTGGTCTTCTCAAACCTGATGCAGATCGGGGCCGGCTTCACGATGCCGACCGATGTATCCTACACGGCCGGGGAAGTGCCGAGCATTGTCGATACGCTGATGAATATCGTGCCGACCAACCCGTTCAATGCCCTGTCCACACAGAACCTGCTGCAGATCATCTTCTTCTCGCTGCTGCTGGGCTTCGCGCTGATTGCCCTGGGCGAAAAGGGTGAACCGGTGCTGAACTTCTTCCGGGCCTGGACAGAAGCCTGGAAGGAAATCACCAACATCGTCCTGAAGTTTACCCCGTACGGTGTCTTCGGCCTGATGGCCAACATCGTCGGCAAGTACGGTCTGGATATCATGCTGCCGTATCTGAAGACAATCGGGGCCTGCTACATCACCTGCTTCCTGTTCACGATCTTCGTGCAGGGCGGTCTGATGGTCGGCCTGTACGGCGGCATCAGCCCGAAGAAGTTCTTCTCCACCATGAAGGATGCCATGCTGTTTGTCTTTGCGACCTGCTCCTCCGTGGCAACCATTCCGCTGAACCTGAAGTGCACAAAGAAACTCGGTGTATCCGACAAGATTGCTGACTTCGTCATTCCCTTCGGCGCCGTCATGAACATGAACGGTACGGCGATCTATGAAGCAGTCGCGGTTGTCTTTGCCTCCCAGGTCTTCGGCATCCATCTCAGCGTCACCCAGCAGATCATGGTCATGGTCACGGCAGTGCTGGCATCGGTCGGTACAGCCGG
>JAFWEA010000106.1 GCA_017543005.1 Solobacterium sp.
ACCGCTCTCGATGACCGGAATACCTTCCTCATCGGCTCTGGCGATGATATCCTCCGCCAGCACGGCATGATCGGCAATGATGATGCAGGAGAATTCTCTCAGACTTGCAACACCGATGACATTCATGTGTACCTGGACGGTAATCCATGCCTGTTCCGGTTCACCGTTGCCCATGACCCAGCTGAGCAGATCACCGCAGAACGCACCGCTGACCCTGCGGTCCAGCGCGGCATTCTTTGTGGCACAAGCCCATCCGGTCTTTTCAATCAGTTCCTGTACATTCATATGTTTTTCTCCTTCATGCTGTGCAGTATGTGGCAGTCATCCAGCTTTTTGGTGCCGTTGACGATTGCCTCCGCCATAATCCGGCATGTCTGCATGCCGCAGGCACTGCAGTCGTATCCCGGCAGCAGTTCCAGCTGGTCATTGACTTTCTGGAAGAAAGCCAGTTTTTCCATCAGTGTCCGCGGATCTTCATCCCCGGATATGATCCTGCCGCTGTAGAGTTCCTCGATGTTGATTTCGCTCGGCTGTTTCCGCCGTTCGGAAGTCAGCGCATCGATGTTGTTCTTGGTCAGATAACTGTTGCCCCACAGCAGGTGGCCGCCGATGCAGCCGTTGAAGCAGGGAAACAGGTGCAGAATCCGGAACCGTTCCAGGAGTCCGAATTCCGTCATATCCAGTATGTCATTGATCTTGTCGAACCCGTCGGCAATCAGATCATCCGGCATCTGCAGCATCATGGTCGGGTTGCAGGCCTGCAGCCCTTCCCGGCACAGCGTGACGCGCATTCTGCCTTTGTCGAGGTTCTCTCTGATCAGCGGGAAGATATCCACCGTTGCCAGAGCATGATCCACTTCATACTGCATATTTAAGTAAGGATATTTGGCAAATGCCAGCTTGGCTTCACATTCACAGAGATGGAAGATGCCGACATTGCCCTTGTCTTTCAGCCTTTTGCGGATTTCGCGGGCGGCGATTTCACTCGGATAGTTCAGCGGTGCCAGATGATTGACCAGCATCGGGTACCGTTCTTCTATCAGCTTGTTGATGACCGGGCACATCGAGGAGATGACCAGGCCTTCATCCGCTTCTGCCAGAATTCTTGTTTCCTGCATGATCTGGCCTTCGATATCGGTAAAGTCAACGACTTCATCGAAGCCCAGTTCCTTGATGGCATAGAACAGATTTCCGGCTTCGTCCAGCGAACGGCACGAACTGATCAGTGCACCCGGAACAATGCAGACGGTATAGTCATAACTCTTGATGTCTTCCAGGGTGCTTCCCTTGGCCAGCAGGCCCTGGGAATGACAGGCCCGCATGCACTTGCCGCAGTTGAGGCAGTGATGGCCGTCGATGATGACCCGGTTGTCCTCCATGCGCAGGGCTGACGTCGGGCAGGCCTGCACACAGCGCATGCACTTGACACAGCGTTCCAGCGTATAAGTTACGACTGAACCATTCATACCGTTTCCCGGAAACCCAGTGTCAGGGTTGTCCCTTCTGCTGAGGACTGAATATCGAATTCATCGGATACCCGCTTGATATTCGGCAGTCCCATACCGGCCCCGAAGCCCATGTTGCGGGCTTTTTCACTGGCTGTGGACCAGCCCGGAGTCAGCGCCTTTTCCAGGTCGGGGATACCCGGCCCGGGATCCTTGAAGACAATCTGTATGGTGCCGTCATCCATGACATCAAGCGTGATCTTCCCGCCCCAGGCGTGAATGATCATGTTGATTTCGGATTCGTAGCTTGCCACAGCAATTCGTCTGAGCACTGCCGGACTGATGCCGACAGCTGACAGGGTCCGCTTGATATCGGAGCTGACCTTGCCGGCCCGGGTATAGTCATCCCGGACCACATCATATTCCTTGTGCAGCAGGCTAGCCATTGATGCCCCGCAGGCCAAGACTATACAGAATACCGCAGGCGGTATACATCGTATATTCGGTCCGGTAGATATTGAAACCCATCTCCCTGGCGATTTCCATGGCTTCCTCACCCAGTGTCTTTCCGCGGACAAATATGATCAGCTCGATATCCAGCATCTCTGCCGTCCGCAGAACCTGGGAATTACACAGACCGGTAATCAGTACCGTATCTTCCGGTGACGTCTGAATCATTGCCAGCGCATCGCTCATCAGGTCCGTCGCAAACGCTGCCTTGTAGTCCTTGTTCAGCAAATGCTCATTCCAGATGTGCAGCGGTTCTGCATGCAGTGCCGCGGCAATATCACGCGCCAGCATCAGGCCCTCAGTTCTGCTTTTTCAGCGTCTGCCAGCGCCTTGATTTCCGCTTCCAGCTTCTGCGGTGTGCAGCTGCCGACAACCCGGCCGTCAATGACGACTACCGGAGCCAGACCGCAGGCACCCAGGCATCTTGTCGCATCCAGCGAGAAAATACCGTCCTTGCTGGTGGAGTTGACACCGGCACCGGTCAGCTGTTCTGCCAGATCAACCAGCTTCTGCGAGTTCTTGACATAGCAGGCTGTACCCAGGCAGACATTGATGATGTGCTTGCCCTTCGGCTCGGTTGTAAACTGTGCATAGAAATTAACTACGCCGAACACTTCGGCAATGCTCTTGCCGGTAGCCTTGGAAATTGCTTCCATTGCTTCATACGGCACATAGCCCAGTTCATCCTGGACTTCGTGCAGCATGACGATGACAGGTCCCGGCTCACCTGCATGCTTGTTGACGATCGCTTCGATCTTCTTGAGGGATACCTCGTTCAGTCTTTCCATCCCTGATCCTCCTTTTCCCTATGACAATCAGTACTGTGTACTGACATCAGGACATTTCAAGATTCTGATACTGTCCGGACTGCTCCGGAGACGTTCAGCACAGGTACTTTTTCCAACGCACGAAAAAAACCCATACTTCCTAGGTATTCTACCATAGAATCTGACATATTCGTGAGCCAATTAACAAAAAATTCACACATATTTCACGGAGGCTGACGGCACGAAAAAAGGCGGCATTTCTGCCGCCTTCAGTGATGCTTATTTTCCCTTGCGTTCGATCTCGTCCAGCATGGCATTGACGAAGTCATCCAGGGACATCTTTGTCTCTTCCTTCGAACCGTACCGACGGACTGTAACGGTGTTCTCCTTCTCTTCACCGTCACCGACAACGACGCTGACCGGAATCTTCTGGGTCTGGGCTTCACGCACCCGGTAACCCAGCTTCTCGTTGCGGTCATCCATCTTGACGCGGATCTTGTGCTTCTTCAGAGCTGCCATGACCTTTTCGGCATAGGCGCTGTGCGCATCCGGGGAAACCGGAATGACGTCGATCTGGGTCGGAGCCAGCCAGAGCGGCAGGACACCCTTTGTTTCTTCCAGCAGGAGTGCGAAGAAGCGGTCCAGGGAACCGAGGATGGCTCTGTGGACAACGATCGGTGTCTGCTTTTCGCCGTTTTCATCGATATATGTCAGTTCGAACCGGCGCGGCAGCTGGTAGTCAACCTGGACAGTGGACATGGTCACGTCATGACCGACAGCCGAACGGATCTGGACGTCGATCTTCGGTCCGTAGAAGGCTGCTTCACCCGGTGCTTCATAGAAGTCAACATGTCTTTCCTGCAGGACTTCACGCAGGGCTGTTTCACTCATCTCCCAGAGTTCATCGTTGCCGAAGTACTTTTCCTTGTTGTTGATGTCACGCAGGGACAGACGGAACCGGTAGTCCTTGATGTTGAAGTCGTTGTAGACGCTGATGATCAGGTCAAGAACGCGCTGGCATTCTGCCTTCAGCTGTTCCGGCGTAACGAAGATATGGGAGTCATTCTGGGCAAAGCCGCGCAGACGCTCCATGCCGGTCAGGGCACCGCTGGCCTCATAACGGAAGTCATCGGCGATTTCGGCAATGCGGATCGGCAGATCCCGGTAGGAATGCAGCTGGGACTTATAGATGACCATGTGTTCCGGGCAGTTCATCGGCCGCAGGACATATGCTTCATCCTCGTCCATATCCATGGCCGGGAACATATCATCGCGGTAGTGAGCCCAGTGACCGGATGTCTTGTACAGACGGACATTGGCAACAACCGGAGTCTTGACATGGATGTAGCCGCTGTTGAGTTCGCGGTCCATCATGTAATCGGCCAGGATGCGGCGCATTGTGAAGCCGTTCGGCAGCCAGATCGGCAGACCGGAACCGACCAGGTCGGAGAACATGAACATCTGCATGTCCTTGCCGATCTTGCGGTGGTCTCTGGCCTTGGCATCTTCCAGATCAGCCAGGTACTTGTCGAGTTCTTCCTGGGTCGGCAGGCAGACACCGTAGACTCTCTGCAGAACCTTGTTGTTCTTGTCGCCCTTCCAGTATGCACCGGAGTGCTTCAGCAGCTTGAAGTAACGGCAGTCCTTGACGGAATCAACGTGCGGACCGCGGCAGAGGTCAGTATAGTCACCCTGGGTATAGATCGTAATGACTTCGTCTTCCGGCATGTTGGCAATCAGATCCAGCTTGTACGGATCATCCTTGAACATGTCTTCCGCTTCTGCCCGGCTGATTTCATGCCGGACGATCTTCTTGCCGTCCTTGGCAATCTTCTTCATTTCCTTCTCGATCTTTTCGAGATCTTCGTCACGGATGACCTCATCACCGAGATCCATGTCGTAGTAGAAGCCTTCTTCGACGACCGGACCGACCCAGAAACGGGCCTGCGGATACAGATGCTTGACGGCCTGCGCCATAAGATGAGCACAGCTGTGGTTCAGTACACTGAGTTTTTCGTCTTCTTTGAAATTGATCATGATCTTTCCCTCCAGAGTTCAAAAAAGCGTCCTGCAAAAGGACGCCTGTTAGCGCGGTACCACCTTAATTCCCGTGCATTGCACGGACACCTCATTGGTCTTTAACGCAGACATACGGCGGCCGATTAAGGCCCTGCTCCCAGGCGGTAACGTTCCGTTTTCCCTCAGCTGCCTTTCACCGGCCGGCAACCTCTCTGATCAGGTCAGGAAAATCATGTCCTGTTCAACGCATTTCTGTTTCTATTTATAACTCTCTTCAACGCCGGTGTCAATCTCTGTGCCGCCGTTCATATACAACAAAGCGGAAGGACGGATCCCCTTTTATTTCCTGCCGCACAGTCCGTATATATTCTTCTTCCGCAAACTCCGGAAACAGGGTATCCCCTTCGTAATCGGCATCGATCTCGGTCAGATAAAGAAAGTCAGCCAGCGGCAATGCCTCGGCATAAAGACAGGTTCCGCCGGCAATGAAAACATCATGACCGTCAGCGGCCGAAATGGCTTCTTCCAATGAAGACACCGTCAGCAGTCCTTCCCCCTGATAATCCATGGTCGAACTGACAACAATTGTCAGCCGGCCGGGCAGCGGATAACCGATCTCTTCGTATGTACGGCGGCCCATGACCACCGCCTGTCCCATCGTCAAATCACGAAAATACTGCCGGTCCTGCGGCAGGTCCCACGGGATCTTTCCGTCCTTGCCGATCACTCTGTTACGGGCCATTGCTGCGATCAGTGCAATCATACCTGTTCCCCCTATTGTCCATTATAAAAGGTGCGGCCAACTGCCGCACCTTTTGATTATTCGCCTGTATCAGCGGTATTGGGCACAGCCACCCGGACAACCGGTGCCGGTGTCTTCTGCCCTGAGGGAGATGCTGGCTTTGCCGGCTCTGTCGGGTCAGTAATTGGATCTGCCGCGGCCGGGGCAATGGTCAGCTTCGTTTCCACACTGCCGTCGTCAAAGTTTACTTTCAGCGTATGCGTTCCCGCTCCCAGTTTCTCAAGCGCTGCCGCCTTCACTTTGGCGTTGAGACTGCCCGATACAGCAGTGTAGTCTGCTGCCGCAAGGGCACTGCCGTCAATTTCAATCCCGGTGAAATGACTGAAGGTTTCTGCGTCATTGATATTGCGGTTCACAATGATTTCCAGATCCGTCCCGGAGCCCTTTGTCCAGCTGCTGTCTGCCCCTTTGGAGAATATGTAGATAATCTCTTCCGGTGCTTCCTTGCCGAGCTTGATGGCAATACTGCCGTCACTGTTATGAATGACTTCAAGAACATCCAGGTCACAGCCATCCGGAAGCTTCACATTTTCCTTTGTCAGAGAACTGAAGTTCACGGCATCATCCGGGAAGAAGCCGATCAGAATCGTACCGTCCGCATTTTTCTTATAGTCGGAATCGGCAATCGTTACGGATGTACCTTCGGCAATTCTTGTATAGCCGATGATACTGCTGAAATCGAAATCAGCCGGCAAGGCAGTGATGGTAAGCAGTTCTTCGGAATCTTCCACCTTGGCACTGACCCCGGTCGTATATTTGGCCATGATGAAGCCCAGCTGTCCCTTGTAGTCGATCACCAGCCACTGGTTTCCTTCTCCGTCAGTCACTACGCCGGTGACCAGCACGACATCATCAGCCTTGATGCCGCCGATGCGGTAGCTGCTCTGATCCGGTGCTTCCCGCACATTCAGCGCACCTGCAGTAATCGTGACATTCTCCGGCGGAATCGCTGTTTCCTCGGAATAGGTCAGGGCCAGATATTGTCTGTTGACCCAGCCTTCCTGGCCGTCAAAGTCAATCAGCACCCAGTTGCCGGCAACTGCTTTTGCCTTGACGACATCACCGTATTTCAGCCCGCCCAGCCGCAGACTGTTCGCCGAAGCACCGGTGCGCACATTCAGGCTGCCGGCCGTGACCACAAACAGATCACTGCTGACTTCCAGAAGCGGCATCTGCACCATGGCGTACAGGCATCCGGTGGAATCTACCGTCACCTCGGCTGTCTGTCCGTTGACCATGGCAGTGGCTCCGGAATCAAAGTATCCGTAGTATTCCGCATCCGGTTTCACTTTGATTCTGATTGCATAATCCTTGCCATCTTCAAACGCCGCATCGGTATAATTCCAGCCGCCCTCACCATCGGAAACAACCCAATAGGTTTCCGCTGCATCAACAGCGGTATCCACCACATCTGTTGTGATGCCGTCAGTGACCGGCAATGCCCCGGCACTTGGCGGGGTTACGCCTGTAATCGTGACATGGTTGATCGGGATGGCTAGCTGAGGGGAACTGAAGTGCGCATAGCTGTAAGCCGGCCAGGCGGCCCAGGATTCCCGCTGCTCCCACATGACATTGTTGTTCATAAAGGTCGGGAAACGGTCCAGGGTGTAGGTCTTGCTGTCCTCTCCTTCGATCCGGACCTGAATTGCCAGGCGGTAATAACCCGGTCGGAAGGTTGTC
>JAFWEA010000107.1 GCA_017543005.1 Solobacterium sp.
CTTGCCGAGCTGTATGCCCGGCAGGCCTATGCCATGGGGGATCCGGAAGCCCGTGACCTGGTGATTGAGATCCGCAAAAACCGCTTTGACAGATGGGTGGCGGAACGGATGATTCCCCGCTGTGAAGCCCTGAAGGACGAACTGGCGGCGCCGCTGAAGACGGCTGAACCGGAACCGGACGGACAGGCGGAATACGAACGCGGCAAGGACTGGATGAAAGCGGAACACTATGATCCGGACCGCGCCTTCGGCTGGTTCCGCCAGGCCGCCATGAAAGATCATCCGGATGCGATGTACGAACTGGGTGTCATGTACAGCCGGGGCCTGGGAACAGAGAGGAACTCGGCTGAGGCGATGACCTGGTTTGAAAAGAGTGCCCGGCGCGGCAATCTGGAGGCAGCGCTGTTGTTGGCAGGTCTCTATGCGCATGAAAACGGGTCGTTTGAAGACCGGAAAAAGGCCGCCCGCTGGTGCAGCCTGACCGGCAACCATTACCTGCATGGGGACGGGGTACCGCAGGATACGGCCGAAGCCATCCGCTGGTACAAGCTGGCGGAGGAAAAGGGCAGCGAGGACAGTGCCATGAAGCTGGCGGTGATCTACCATTACGGCATCGGGACAGACCGGGATCTGGCTGAAGCCCGGCGCTGGTATGAAACAGCGGCAAAGCACGGTGATTCCGCCGCGGCCTATGCCCTGACCCTGTCGGAGTTCAATGATCCGGAGGGAAATGCCGGATGAAATATGCCGTTTTCTCTGCAGCTGCCCTGATCGCTGTTTATGGGCTGAGCAATCTGCTGATTTACATATGCCGGCGGCGGACCGGCCGGCCCGGGAACCGGGCTGCCGGGCTTCTGCTGGCGTTTCTGTGCGGTACGATGATCCTGGCTGCCGGTATCGGGGTGTGGTCACAGCAGTATTACCGGGCCGGGGATGTGGAAGCGAGTCTTTCGGACAGCCGGACTGTGGATGTGGAAAAGATCGCTTCCGGCTGGATGTTTGACGGTCCCGGCAGCGATACGGCCCTGGTGTTCTATCCCGGCGGAATGGTGGAGGAAACAGCCTATGCGCCGCTGCTGAGCCGGCTGGCCGAAGAAGGAATTGACTGTTTTCTTATGAAGATGCCGCTGCACCTGGCCTTTCTGAAGATGAATGCGGCCGAAGCCATCATGAATGAATATCCGTATGAAACCTGGCTGGTCGGCGGACACTCGCTTGGCGGCACGGCTGCGGCATCGTTTGCGGCTTCACACCCGCAGGAAACGGACGGCCTGGTTCTGCTGGCGGCATATCCGGCAAAACAGCTGCCGGACATGAAACTGCTTTCCGTTTACGGCTCGGAAGACGGGTGCCTGGAAAAAGAAGTCTATGAAGATGCGAAGCAGTACTGGCCCGCCGACGGAACAGAGAAGGTCATCCCCGGCGGCAATCATGCCGGCTTTGGCTGTTACGGGCCGCAGCGCGGTGACGGGCAGGCGGCCATCACAGACGAACAGCAGCAGGAGGCGACCGTCGATGCTATCCTGGAGCTGATTGAACCCTGATATGACGGCAGGTATAATTCTGATATGACACTGGAATCCGAACTGTTTTTAAAATTGAAACCCGACCGGGAAAAGATGAAATCCTGCGGCTTTGTGCCTTCAGGATCTGTTTCCGTTTACCGGAAACCGTTCATGGACGGTCAGTTCGAGGCGGAAGTGACAGTGGATGAAAAAGGCAATGTCAGCGGCCGGGTCATGGATACGGAGCTTGGCGAAGAATATGTGCTGGTGCACGCCCATGTCCGCAGTTCGTTTGCGGCGGAAGTCCGCAGCGCCTATCTCGAAATCCTGGAGGATCTGGCCCGCTCCTGCTTTGTGCCGAAGGACTATCTGACGGCGCAGGCGGAATATGCGGCCGATCTGGTGCTGGCCCGCTACGGCGACCGGCCGGACCGGCCGTGGAAAAAGGAGAACGGCTATACCGTCATCCGCAACCATGAAAACCGCAAGTGGTACGGCCTGATCGGTGAGATCACGCTGGATAAACTGATCCCGGACGCCCCGGAAGAAAAGTGTGAAATCCTGAACGTCAAGGTGCCGGAGGAGAAGATGGCAGATTATCTGGCCACCCCGGGTATCTGGCCGGCCTATCACATGAACAAGAAAAACTGGATCTCGGTGCTGCTGGACAGCGATGTGCCGGATGAACGGATCGCTCAGTTATTGGCGGAAAGCCGTGCCTTCACGGAAACCCGGAAGAAAGATCTCGCCGCATCGGACTGGCTGATCCCGGCCAATCCCGCCTATTATGATGTCCTCGGGGCCTTTCGCCGGAAACGGACCAGATACTGGCCGACCCGGAAAAAGATGGCCGTCGGGGATACCGTCTATATTTACTACGCAGCCCCGTATTCGTGCCTGGTGGCGAGATGCCTGGTGACCGGGCATGACGAAAGCGGCGCCACGGGCCTGACCCTGCAGGAATTCTATGAGCGTGGCCGGTATCCGCTGGCCCTGCTGAAGGAACACGGCTGCCGGACGGTGCGGTTTGTGACCAGGCTGCCGCAGGAACTGAAGATATTTCTGGATGAAAGCAGACAGGGGAAATAATCAATGAAGGAAACACTTTGTCAGGAAGCCCGCAAGGCGAGAGAAAATGCCTACTGCCCGTATTCCCGGTTCATGGTCGGGGCAGCCGTGCTCGGGGAAGACGGCAGAATCTACACCGGCTGCAACATCGAGAATGCCAGCTACGGCATGACGGTCTGTGCCGAGCGGACCGCGATCTTCAAGATGGTTTCGGAAGGATGCCGGAAGTTCAAGGCCCTGGCCGTGGCCGGCAGCACCGAGGCAGACGGAGCCCCGTGCATGGCCTGTCGTCAGGTCATGACGGAATTCTGTTTTGACATGGATGTGCCGGTCTATGTGACCTGCCCGTCCGGCAAGATCTATACCCATACCATGAAGGAAATCTGTCCGTATCCGTTCATGGCCTTTGATCCGAGCGCTGATTACGGAAAATAATACCCTGCAGGAGGTTCTGACATGCGAAAGGAAGAACCGGATAAAATCGAAGTCCGGGGAGCACGGGTCCACAATCTGAAGAATATCGATGTGGATATCCCGCTCCATCAGATCGTCGGCGTCGCCGGCGTTTCAGGCTCAGGCAAGTCCTCGCTTGCCCTGGGCGTTTTATATGCGGAAGGATCGCGGCGGTATCTGGAATCCCTGTCCACCTATACCAGGCGGCGGATGACCCAGGCGGCCCGGGCCGACGTGGATGAGGTGCTGTATGTGCCGGCGTCACTGGCCCTGCACCAGCGGCCGGCGGTGCCGGGGATCCGTTCCACCTTCGGCACGATGACGGAGCTGCTGAACAGCCTGCGGCTGATGTTTTCAAGACTGGCATCGCACCGCTGTCCCAACGGCCACTATGCGGAACCGGGGCTGCAGGTGGCAGCCATGCAGGAAATTGTCTGCCCGGTATGCGGTGAACACTTCTACGGTCCGGGGGCGGAGGATCTGGCCTTCAATTCCCGGGGTGCCTGCCGGTGCTGCGGCGGGACCGGGGTGGTGCGGACCGTGGACCGGAGCACACTGGTGCCGGATGAAAACCTGACGATCAACGAAGGTGCGATGGCCCCGTGGAATTCCCTGATGTGGTCACTGATGACGGATGTCTGCCAGGCCATGGGCGTGCGCACGGATATCCCGTTCAAGGATCTGACGGCAGAAGAAAAAGAGATCGTCTATGACGGTCCGATGGTGAAGAAACACATTTTCTACCGGCCCAAGAAGGCGGAAAACGCTACGGCCGGGGAGATGGATTTTACCTATTACAGCGCAGTGGCAACCGTGCAGAATGCCCTGAACAAGGTCAAGGATGAAAAGGGCATGAAGCGGGTGGAGAAATTCCTGAAGGAAGACGTCTGCCCCGAATGTCACGGTACCCGGCTTTCGGAAGAGGCCAGGGCCCCGCGGCTGATGGGCATCAGCCTGGCCGAAGCCTGCCAGATGACCCTGAAGGAATCGATCGAATGGGTCAGACAGGTGCCGGCTTCTCTGCCGGAAGAAATGCGGCCGATGGCAGTGAACATCTGCGAATCCTATCTGGAGACTGCCAAACGGCTCGTTGATCTGGGCCTTGGCTATCTGACATTGGACCGGGCCGGGGCGACACTGTCCACCGGCGAGCGGCAGAGAGTGCAGCTGGCCCGGGCAGTGCGCAACCGGACAACCGGGGTGCTGTATGTGCTGGATGAGCCTTCGATCGGTCTGCATCCCGCCAACATCACCGGCCTGAACGATGTCATGCATGATCTGGTCAGCGACGGCAATTCGGTCCTGCTGGTCGACCATGACACGCAGATCCTGAAGGAATCCGGCTGGCTGATCGAAATGGGCCCGGGGGCCGGCTCGGCCGGCGGCACGGTGATCGCGGAAGGCACGGTCGAAGACCTGCAGGCCAATCCTGCATCCATTATCGGGCACTATCTGGCCGCCGAACCGGCAGCCCGCAATGATCAGAAAGAAGATCTTTTCGCGGCCGGGG
Source organism: Solobacterium sp. (assembly GCA_017543005.1). GTDB lineage: Bacteria > Bacillota_I > Bacilli_A > Erysipelotrichales > Erysipelotrichaceae > Bulleidia. The sequence goes on from JAFWEA010000107.1 coordinate 4,537, forward strand.
CCATCACCCTGGAGACCGAGCAGATCCATACGGTAAAACCGCTGTCCGTAAAAATTCCGAAAAACCGGCTGACGGTGATTACCGGTGTGTCCGGCTCCGGCAAGACAACCCTGGTGCTGGAAAGCCTGGTGCCGGGGCTGGATGGTCTATGCAATGAGACAAAGATCCCGGACCACGTCAAAAAAATCGAAGCGGAAGGCATCCGGCATGTCAAACTGATTGACGCGGTGCCGATCGGCATCAATGTCCGCTCCACCGTGGCTACCTATGCCGGGGTGCATGATGAACTGCGCCGGATCTATGCCCGGACAGAAGATGCCCGCAGAGGCGGATACAAGGCCGGTGACTTCTCGTACAATACCGGCTCGCTGCGCTGTCCGGTCTGCGACGGCACCGGGCAGATCTCGCTCGATGTGCAGTTCCTGCCGGATGTGGATATTCCCTGTCCGGAGTGTCACGGTTCCCGCTACAGCCGGGTGGCCGGCCGCATCCGGTTTACCAACAGACAGAAGGAAACGAAGTCCCTGCCGGAACTGATGGACATGGATGTGGCCACGGCCCTGGAGTTCTGTCAGGACATGAAGGCAGTACGGCCGCGGCTGGAAATCCTGCGGGATCTCGGGCTTGGCTATCTGACCCTCGGGGAAGAGACACCGGGTCTTTCCGGCGGTGAAGCCCAGCGGCTGAAGCTGGCCAGTGAGATGAGCCGCCGCCAGGATGATTCCGTCTTTGTGTTCGATGAACCGACGATCGGCCTGCACCCCAGGGATGTGGAAACCCTGATGAACGTCTTCCGGACCCTGCTGGACCATGGCGCCACGGTCATTGTCATCGAGCACGATCTCGATGTGATCCGCAGCGCTGACTACATCATCGACATGGGTCCCGGAGGCGGTGAGGACGGCGGGCGGATTGTCGC
>JAFWEA010000108.1 GCA_017543005.1 Solobacterium sp.
GGACCTTCTGGATGATTTCCAGGAAGAACGCCATGGATTTCGACTTGTAGACAAACGCATCCGCCCCGGCTTCCTTCGCCCGCGGGGCATAGGAAATTTCGTCAAAGCCGCTCATGACAATGATTTTAAGATCGGGATAAACCTCCCGGATCTGCCGGGTGGCTTCGAGTCCGGAAGCGCCCTCGGCGGTGCAGACATCCATCAGCACAAGATCCGGTTTTGTGCGCCGGACCAGTTCCAGGGCTTCAGCCGCGTTGGCAGTCTCGGCCACGATGGTGAGGTCACCGGCCGTTTCAAAGGCAATGCGGAAGGAATCCCGCAGGGATTCATGATCATCGACAATTACGATACGGGTCATAGTGTACTCCTTTCCCGGGGCAGCCGGATTTGAATGACAAAGCCGGGCTGCGAGGTGATTTCCAGGGTGCCGCCGGCTTCGGCGACTTTGCGGCGCATGCCGCGGATGCCGCTGCCTTCGTGATATGCGGCGGTACCGGTGCCGTTGTCCTTGATGGTAAAGATCAGGGCATCGTCCGTCTCTTCACTGACGGCGGTGATGCGGCTGGCCGCGCCATGGCGGACGGCATTGGTGATGGCTTCGCGGAAGATATCAACCAGCACCCGGCCGGTCTTGCCTTCCGGCAGTGGTCCGGAACGTTCGATTTCGATGCCGAGCTGTTCAAAGACGGTTTCCAGCCGGTCCATTTCCTGGGCGGCCGTGATATTTGAGCCGCTGCCGGCAATCTCTTCCATCAGGTCATCGCAGGCGGTTTCCAGCACCTGCAGATCCAGCGATGCGGATTCATAGCGCAGTGACTGCAGCAGTAGGCTGAGCCGCGAGCCGAGCAGGTCGTGGGTGCGCATGCGGGTTTCGTGCAGAACTTCCTCGTGACTGTCTTCCATCAGGGTTTCCAGGTGCTGCTTCAGCTCGGCACTGGTTTTTTCCAGCTGGGTGCGGGTGCGCCGGAGACTGAAGGCCGCTTCCATCTGGCGGGTGACATCCGCCGCGGTGATCTGGATATAGCCATTTTTGCCATCCGTCATCGAAGTGCGGGAGAACATCCAGGTGGTGCCGTCCGCCAATGTGATCAGCGGGTCGCCGGACGGGAAATACTGCTGCTGCAGATCCTGCCAGAACTGATTGCCGTCGGTGTAGATTTCCCGCAGCAGGCGCCGCATGAGCCGGTACATCTCACTGTTGACCAGCAGCACATAGCCGCCCTCATCGCAGAAGCAGACCCCTTCGTGCATGGCGGATACTGCTTCATAGACCGAAAAGCCGGTAATGGTGCTTTGCCGCAGGCGGCGGCTGTGGAGCAGCTGGCGCAGACTGACGAGGATGCCGATCACATACAGGCAGATAAATGCCGCAAAACTGCCGCTTTCCGGCAGAAGGTCGCACAGCGGACTGGCCAGCAGGGCCAGCAGCGGATGAACCAGGGCCGAGTAATCTTTCTGCCGGTACAGATAAACGAGGGCTGTACAGCCATGGACCAGGCAGACCAAACCGCGCCAGAACGCTTCGTTCAGCCAGACGCCCGGGCCCGGAATGAACTGCTGCACTGCCGCATAGAGGCCAAGCACCGGCATGCACAGCAGGGCCAGGAACGACAGGTCCAGGATCAGCCGCGGCCGGAACGACGGATGGTAATTGTGCAGGTAGATATCCTGGGAAAGCACCAGCGTCTGCAGGATCAGGCTGCCCAGCAGGAACACGGCACAGAGCACCTGGACAGGACTGCTCAGATAAAGGAACCGGATCATGCGCTCTCACCGCCGTTTCCGATACGGATCTCTACGCCATGAAGGTCTTCGGTGCTGCGCAGTTCGGTCACTGCCCCGGAGGCCTTGAGCTGTTCGCTGAGGCCCGCACTCCAGGTGAGCCCGTCCGGGGGCAGTTCGGTCAGGATATCCAGCTGCAGGCGGCCGTCCGCTTCACTCAGGCCGGCATACAGGAAAGAACTGTGCCGGGAGATGGACCAGATCAGGGTTTCCTCAAAGCAGGAATACAGCACGGCCGCGGCCGGGATGGCCAGCTGGCAGCGCAGTCCGGGTCCGGTGCGGACAACCAGGCCGGCATAACCGGCAATCTCTCCGAGCTCATCAAAATAGACCATGAGTTCATCCCCGGTGAACGGGGTTTCACCCTGTTCCAGGAAGAAGAGATTGGAATGCCGCTTGGCCGCGCACAGTTCCAGTGTAATGATCGCCCGGGCGGAAAGATCTTCCGGATGATCGTGCAGATTATGGGCCATCGTGGAGACCCGGATCAGCTTGTCGTGCAGCAGGGTTTCCAGCTGGGAATACAGTTCATCCCGGATGATTTTTTCGGCCGCCGTCCGGCGGATTTCGGTTTCCCGCTGCAGCAGGCTGTTGGAGTGCTGCAGGTGCATGACCAGCCGGCGGGCCTCTGCCGTCATCTGATTGATGCGGGAAATATCTTCCTGCCAGATTGCCGTACCGCCGGTTACCGGGGTGGCATGGTAGACAATATCGCCTTCAGCAGCGGTCTGTTCGTTCCGCAGCCGTTCCATGATTCCTTCCGGCAGTTCTTTGGCCTGGGCGGATTTCAATACCGGCTTTCCTTCGGCATCAATGATCTGCACATCAAGATCCGTCAATGAGAACCATTTGCGGTAACGGGTATTCACCGGCAGCAGCCGCCCGGAGATGCAGGTTTCCAGGAAGACCAGCAGGAGCACCCCGATGCAGGTGACATAGGCCTGGGCGCTCAGATGGTGCGGGTGCCGGAAAAAGTAAATGCAGAAAACCGTCAGGACAACCGCCAGGACCGGCGAAGCGATCATGGCCGGGGTCAGGGCCGAATGAGAGGTGCGGCGTCTTGTCCGCTGCTGAAGCAGGCCGTTGAATAAGAGAAACAGAAACAGCATCCACCCCGCCGTGACATAGAACATCGGCTGGAAGACCGGATTGCGGAAAGCCCCGTCATTGATCGGGGTAAACCGGAAGACGAGCCGGTGCAGGTCATTGGTCAAAACCAGTATCGCAAACAGGGCGCTGATGGCCGAAAGAACCCGGATCCGGATCGGTACCAGCAGGCCGCTGTCGGTGCGGCGTGAAAGATCCAGCAGTTCATGCATGGCACATAGTAAAGCCAGAAGCACCGTCATCTCCGCATACCAGAACCACGGGATCAAGGGGCTTTCGGGGATCAGACCGCTGCCCAGGATCAGTACAAATACCGCCGAGAGGCAGCACCCGGTCAGCCGCATGGCCAGCCGCAGCGGCCGGTAGATGATCCGGCTGACCAGCCGTTCGGCCCGCAGCACCGCCAGGATGGTCAGACCGCACAGCAGCACATAAAGCACCGGCATCCGGGTA
>JAFWEA010000109.1 GCA_017543005.1 Solobacterium sp.
CACATAGCCGCTCTTCTCCAGTTCCGCATATGCCTTGGCCACTGTATTCGGATTGATGCCGTTGTCCTGCGCCAGCTGGCGGACAGACGGCAGACGGTCACCCGGGCTCAGCACACCCGCTTCGATGAACCGCAGAATCTGTGTCTTAATCTGTTCATAGATCGGAATCTTGCTTGAAAGATTCAGCAGGAACATCTTTTCTCCCTCCAATCTGTATTATCTGTACTAAGTGTATTATCTGTACCATCGAAATGCAATACAGAAAAGTTTAAGAATGCAAAAGGCAGGATTTCCCTGCCCTGTACTGCTGTATTGTTCTGCGGTTATTCGAGGGTCCAGCCGCCGTCCACCGGCAGGATTGTCCCTGTCACCATGGAAGACGCGTCACTCAGGTAGTAAATGACCGCCGCGGCTACATCCTGAATCGCGGCCAGCCCGGCCTGGGAGGACATCATACAGATATGCCCGCCCCGCTTATCCATCAAAAAAACGAATGATTCATTCGTTTTCATGATCCTGATGATCGCCGGAGTAATACTCTTCCCCGGTGTCGAGACAGAACGCTGCCAGCCGGCCGCCATCAAAGCAGGCCCCGCAGTCAATGGCAATGTGGTTGTTCGCCCGGTAAATATAGCCCGGCCGCGGGTTGTCCTCGATCAGCTGGGTCGGCGTATGCCCGCTGATGACCAGCACGTCATCAAAGTAGCAGGTATCATAATCCGCCCGCGTCCAGAGCAGTTCCGCCGGGCTGTAAGAATCCAGCGGCCGCTGCGGCAGATAGCCGCCCAGGCCCGCATGCACCAGCAGGTATTTCTGCCCGTTGACCTGCACCTGCTCATACAGCTGAAACTCGCTCAGATAATCCAGGATATCCAGCCGTTCCTCAGGATCCAGCCGGGTAAACTCATCCAGGGTGGAAGCACTCCCGTTTTTCTGCCAGACCAGAAGATTGTCCAGCATCTCCGGTTCCAGGGAGGCAATGCTTTCATCCGTGATCTCTTCGTTCAGAAAGTTCAGGCACTCCATGGCCATCAGTTCATGATTGCCGGCCAATGGGATCACATTGGGCATCAGCATCATCTGCTGCAGCACTTTGACCGGGTGCGGACCGCGGTCTACGACATCCCCGATCACATACAGGGTATCGCTGTCTTTCAGGGCAATTTTGTTGAGCAGTTCCATGAACAGATCGTATTCGCCATGGATATCTGCAATCGCATAGACGGAAATAGCCATCACCTCCTCTGCCTGCTATCATCATGCCATAAACCGGCAGAGAATGAAAACAGAGATCGCTGACCTCTGTTTCAAATCTGATCAGATGCGGTGACCACCGCCACCGCCGCTGCTGTGGGAACCGCCGCCGGAATAACCTCCGCCACCGCCTCCGCCGCTGCTGTAACTGCGGCCGGAGGAACTGCCGGAACTGTAGGAACCGGAGTACTCCCGCTTGCTTTTCTTCTGCGAAATCAGCACGGCCTCCCCGACCGCCTTGACCTTGGACCTGGTGGTTGCCCTGAGGATATCGGACAGGTCTGCCTTCTCTTTTTTCCGGCTGTTCTTCAGGACCAGGAAATTGCCCAGCAATGCCGCAATAAAGGCAAAGATCGCGTTGGTGATATGCTTCATCGGCCGCGCTATTTTACCGCCCTTCAGCAGGGTGTATTCCTGCCGGTAGACCGCCGCGGCACAGTCGTAATACTGCCCGGCTGCGCCATACCGATACACATTGTCCGTGATGGTGTTGGCATAGCCCCGGGTGATAGTTTTGTAAACCGAGCCGTAACTGTAGATCCAGATGTTGCGGTTGCCAAGATCAATGACAAACATCGTCCCGTCGCCCTCGCCGAACAGGGCCGCATACCGTTCCCTGGCAAAAGCCCCGGTCGCAACTTCGGCATTGGCACTGACAAAAGCCACATTGCCATAGTCGGTAATCGGCATCATTTCCAGCAGCAGCCGCTTTTCTTCCGCTTCACTCAGCAGATCCAGACCGTCATCGATAACGACCTGATAACCGGTTGTACCGTTTGTATATAGGACATCACCGGCTGCCGTCACCGGCTGCATCATCAGCACGGCAGCCAGGAAGACAAGCAGGATCAGGAATCTATTCTTCCGCATTGTCGATCCCTCCCCGCCGCTCAAACAGCACCGGCACAGCCCGGGTTGAAAGCAGATTGTAGCGCCGGATCAGCCCGAAGCAGGTAATCATGACCCCGCAAAGGCATATCAGACAGCCCAGGTAATACCACCAGTCATATACCGGATCGCTGTACAGGACCCAGAAGGCAGCCGCAATGCCCGCATAGCAGCTCAGCGCTTCCAGTACGTACGTCTTGTCCTTCATATGTCTCACAAATGTCAGTGACCGGAACAGATTCCAGAACGCCGGCAGCATCAAAAACGTGCAGCCCAGCTGGGCCTTCTCAGCCGGGGCATAGTCACCGTAATCCATGAACATCATCAGCAGGACCAGCAGGATGAAGAACCCGGCCACCACGGCCCCGATTGCGCTGAGATTATGCCGCCGTTTCCGGATCTTCTCCGCTTTCTTCCCGCTGATCTCCCCGGGTCTTTCGTCAATGAAGTAACCCCGGTCGAAGATATGGTTTTCATGATCGTGCAGATGCATAATCTCGCGCCGGTAGATCCAGGAAACAATCCAGGCAATAAAGGCCGAAAGGAACAATGCGGTCGGCGCCGTCATGGACACGAACAGCGTCAGCGGGCAAAACAGCACCGCCGCACACAGGACCGTCACCGCGAAAAAGCGGAACGCATCCACCGGCAGATCACTGGTGATCTTGCCGGTTTCCCCGTTGACCACGGCATAGGCCACCCGGTCATTTTTGCGCCAGGTCAAAAACCACACCGGCACCAGATACGGACCGGTCCGGCGGATCTCAGGCTTCAGAAGAGCCTGCAGTTTTTTCTCGTTGCTGGGCAGTGAAGGATTAATATTCTTATCCCTGTAAGCCCGCTTCAGACTTTCTTCGCCCAAAGTGGCCGCATGCCGCAGGACATCCGTTTCATATTTCTCCGGCGGCACATCAGCCGTATCGGCATAGAACCCGGCCAGATAACCGGTCTCGAATTTCTTGAAGCTGGCCGCCCTGAACGGGGCAATTGTTTCGGCAATGGTATCGTCAAAACTGCTGGAGCCGTCATAGCACATGCTGTGCCAGGGGCCCTTCAGCTCGGCTTTCAGATCATATTTCTCGTTGTAGGTATAATCTCCCCGGCTGTAGGTGGCATAGCCTTCGGTCTCCACCGGACCCTTAGCAAAACCGCCTTCATAATGCCAGTACGGGATATAGATGCCGCGGAATCTCTCCATGAACTGCGGGTCACGGAACTCCTTCGGGGCATAGAATGATTTCTTCAGAATTTTTTTATACTGGGCCCGGCACTGGTTCTTGGTCACCCTGAACGGGATGATCTTGGCCGGCCGCTTATATTCATTCAGTTTCTCCTCGAGAATCTGTTCGGAACCGCAGTAGCTGCAGAACGCCACGGCACTCTGATCCGGGCTGACCAGCTGAGCCCCGCAGTTGCGGCACGTATAAACGGTCATGTCGTCTTCGGCACGCTGTTCCGCATTATTGTTGAGCTGATAGTCTTCTACGGCTGTCAGAGAGCCGCAGTGGGCGCATTTGAGTTTCTGCGACTGGATGTCAAAGTACATTTTTCCGCCGCAGCTGGGGCAACTGAACATACGTCATCACCTCTCTGATTCAGTTTTATTCTATCATTCTTCACCGCCCTGCCGGATAGAACAAAAAAAGCACACTACCGTGTGCTCTGTAAGCAATGGTGCGGATGACAGGAATCGAACCTGCATGGGTCTCCCCACATGAACCTGAATCATGCGCGTCTGCCTGTTCCGCCACATCCGCATTGCTTAGTTATAATACAAAACCATAGGCCAAATGTCCAGCATTATTTTTGTTTTTTTCCAAAAAATTCTGAACCAAGCTTTGCCGTCCCGTCATAAATCCGACTGAGCGAGGCCACAATGACCGGTACACCGATCAACGCCGGCACCAGAATCAGCGCGTCCAAGAGGATCAGTCTGGTTTCCAGAATCGCCCCCAGACGCCACAATGACAGGAAAATCATCGCGCTCATGGCGCCCAGCACGCCGGCTCTTACCTTGGTCAGCGGATAGTACACCCGGTACAGCGTATAGATGTAGATGTACGCCGTCAGAGTGATCAGGATGGCATTGTAGCGGGGCTGCGGGATGGCAAACAGCTGCTGCAGGAAGTCACAGAGCAGTGTCAGCACCAATACTGCCATGGCGGAAGGCACCGCCACCCGGAATGCCCGGCGGAAGAATCTTCCCTTCAGCCGCTCAAAACTGCTTTCAAACTGCAGCAGGAACGTCGGTATGCCGACCCCGAACGCGCTGATGATGGTCAGCTGCACCGGCAGAAACGGATAATCCTTCTGCAGCAGGATCACATACAGCGACAGCAGCAGCGAGAAGAACGTCTTGACCAGGTACATGGAGGAGGACCGGCCGATGTTGTTGATGACACGCCGGCCTTCGTTGACGATCTTCGGCATGACGGCAAAATCACTGTCCAGCAGGACGATATTGGCACTGTTTTTGGCAGCTGAGGAGCCGGCGGCCATGGCCACGCCGACATCGGCAGTCTTCAGCGCCGGCACATCATTGACCCCGTCCCCGATCATGGCGACGGTATGCCCGGCTGCCTGCAGGGCCTGGATCATGGCCTTCTTCTGTTCCGGCAGCACCCGGCCGAACACCGCGCAGCTTTCCGCCAGACCGGCCGGATCCCGGTGACGGTTTTCCCGCATGTCGGCATAGCGGTCGGCATGTTCCACCCCGGCTTCCGCCGCCAGGGCCGAAACCGTCCGCGGATCATCACCGGAGATAACTTTCAGGGTAATATCCTGATCTTTAAAGTACGAAATGATCTCCTTGACGTTCTGACGAAGAACATCCTTGATGGCAATCAGCGCTGCCGGTTCAAGATCCTCCGGCAGGCTCGGTGCACATTCCGTTGCCGGCGAGTGGGCCAGCAGGATCACCCGGCAGCCGCTTTCCGAGAGTTCTTTCTGTTTCTCTGCAAACGAAGCATTCCCGTCGGGAAACAGGAAGTCCGGGGCGCCAAGATAGAATGTCCCCTCTTCCCCAAACGTGACGGCTGCGTACTTGCGCTCCGATGAAAACGGCAGTGTATCGGTCGCTTCATAGATTTCATTGCGCGCGAAGCAGGCGCCCAGCGCCTTATCGGTCATATTGCCGTCCGCAAACACCCGGACATAGCTGCCCATGATGTCCCGGATATGGCTTTCGGGAATCTCCTCCAGCGGCACGACGGTTTCCACCTGCATGCGGCCTTCGGTCAAGGTTCCGGTCTTGTCAAGGCAGATCGTGTCCACTCTGGCCAGCGACTCGATGCTGTAAAGATCCTGCACCAGGGCATTGGCCCGGCTCAGGCGGACTGCACTGACAGCCAGTGCAATGCTGGTCAGGACTACCAGGCCTTCCGGGATCATGCCCACCAGGGCCGATACGGTCTTGATGGTCGCTTCCGCCCAGGTCAGTCCGATGGTTTTATACTGCATCAGAAACAGCAGGATGCCGACCGGCACAATCAGCCGGGCTACCACCTTGATCAGTTTTTCCATATCCTGGTGCAGGGTTGAAACGGCCGGATGGTATTTGCGGGCATCGGCCATGATGGTCTCCGACACACAGGCCGTCCCTACAGCGGTCAGTTCTGCCTCCCCGGTGCCGGAAGTGATATCCGTTCCGCCGTACAGTTTATCCCCGGACCGTTTGAAAATCGTGACGGACTCCCCTGTCAGCATGCTTTCGTTGACTTCCAGATAGCCATCCGTCAGCACCCCGTCAGCGGGGATCTGCTGGCCGGCATGCAGGCGAATGTGATCGCCCAGCACCAGCTCATCCGCCGGGATACTTACCCACTGATCATCCCGCAGGGTCTCGATATTGTCCTTCATCAGCAGAGACAGCCGGTCCAGGATCCGCTTGGCCCGGATTTCCTGAACGATGCCGATGCAGGCATTGGTGATGATCGTCATGAAAAACAAACCGTTCTTGTATTCCCCGGTCAACAGCACCAGACCAAACAAAACCGCATTGACAAAGTTAAAATAGGTCAGTGTATTGGCCTGAATGATCTCCCCGACGGACCGGGTAGTCCGCTCCGGGTGCACATTCCCCTGACCTTCCTGCTGTCTTTTCTCTGCTTGCCTGCTGCTGAGTCCGGTCACTGTATCTCCTTACTTCAAAATCATCTGCCGGAGCAGGTCTCTTGCCTGCTCTGCCTGGTTTTCATCCCATACAACTTCATCAGAACCGGCTGTCCAGGCTGCCGTTGTGACGGCAAACTGCAGGGCCTGCGACGGGTTCAGACCGGCATTGCGGGCCGCTGTAAAGGCCGCTGCCTGAACATTGCCCAGGCCGCTGAGATCGCGGCTATTCGACATTTCGATTCCGGCCGTCAGTTCCTGCGTATCATCTGCATACAGGGCATAGCCGTCCTTCAGCCAGATCACCACCGGCGCATGGGTTTTCGCCTGCAGGTTGCGGGCAGCCTGCACCAGATCAATGCTCTGTCTGCCGTTGAGGATCCACGCTTCTTCCTCGCTCAGATGCAGCATGACCCCCAGCTGATACAGCTGTTCCAGCACTGCCTTGTCCAGCAGCACCCCGCGTCCGTCCGGGCAGAAAACCAGCTGGCCGCCGAAGCCTTTCAACAGATGCAACAATTCACTGCCTTCGTTCATGGCCAGTTCCATGCCGGAGAACAGAATCGTCCCTGTTTCCTGCAGTTCTTCCTTTGTGATTTCTTCCGGGTGGAATTCATACTCGCTGCCCGGCACGGCCATCGGCACGGCATAACCGTTTTCATCAACCAGTGTATAGGTGCTGCCCTGGATGCCGGTCCGCTGCGGTACAGTCATTCCCGCCTGCAGCAGGGCCTGGCGCACATAATCGCCGTAAACACCCGCCCCGGTTCCGGTTTTCAGCACATATGGTGTCCGCAGGGCCGCAAAGACCCGGGATGTCTGCCAGCCGAAACCGCTGATGCGGCTGAATGACTGCAGAGGATGAAATTCTTCTTCGGCTTTGGGCATTTCCTTGACCCGCGAGACCTGCTCGGCGGTGACTGCCCCGATAATCATGACATGTTTCATAGTCTCATTATATTAAGTTTTACTTATATTTGCCTTTCATGAATAGAAAAAACCCGGATGAATCCGGGTAATTTTCGATGGTGGTCCCAGGCAGAATTGAACTGCCGACACCGGCATTTTCAGTGCCGTGCTCTACCTACTGAGCTACAGGACCATGGTTGCGAGGGAAGGATTTGAACCAACGACCTCCGGGTTATGGGCCCGACGAGCTACCAGGC
>JAFWEA010000110.1 GCA_017543005.1 Solobacterium sp.
GGAATGCACGGACTGGTCCGGATAGGCAATCAGCCAGGCTTCCTTGACATCGGGGTTGTCGTGATAATACTGGATCTGGGCCTGCCGGCGAGCCGTGACCCGGTCCACCATGCGGTACAGGCGCAGATAGTATGTCCCCCGAATGACCACCAGGAACGCCGCCAGGGCGATAAAGCAGAGCCGGTATGCTTTTTCGGCAAACAGATCCATGCCGGCCACCAGCGTAAACAGCATCAGCATATACAGTGTATAGAGCGAACTGCGGGCTCCGAAGATCGGTGAGATCAGCATGACCGCATTGGCTCCCATGGCGCAGAGATACAGGAAGATCATGAGCCATTTTTTCTTTTCATCCGGCTCATAGGCATAAACCGTATACAGAACCGCAGCCGTGATGGCCATATAGCCGATCGTGTTGATGGCCAGGCTGTGCGGCAGGGAAATATCGGCGAGCATATAGAACAGACGCAGATCCAGATACTTGCATACGGTCCATGCATAGGACTGCAGGATGCCGTACGCAAAGATGACACACAGCAGCACCGGACCGAACTTTGTCTTGTATTTATCCCGGCGGCGCAGCACTCTCAGAATCATGATGACACACAGGATCCGGGTCAGCCAGTAGTCCCGCATGAAGGTATAGTCGATAAAGGCAACCCAGTTTACGCCGATCTTGCCGAACAGCGACAGCCGGTTGAATTCGGCATGATCCCTGGCCATGCGGGCCATCGCCCCCGGCGAGAACCGGATCAGGATCAGACCAATCGTACCGATCACCGTCAGCACCAGCATGCGCTTCAGAGCCTCTTTTTTCTTAAACCACAGCCAGATCAGCACCAGCATGTCGGCCCCGACAAGCAGCGCTGCGGCGTTTTCCATATAGAGCGGAACCGCCGCGCTGCACAGCATCATCAGGGCCATGCGCACCGGGCTCATTTCATCGTCATAGAGCCAGTCCCGCAGCAGGTTGATATAAACCGTAAACAGGAACAGCGGAATGACATAGGTCGTGCCCATGATCCAGGTATAGGTTTCCATGCGCACCCCTTCCGGCACCGTCAGGATCAAAGCCATGGCCAGCAGGATAACCGGAATGATATTTCCGGCTCCGGCTTTTTTCACCAGCCGGATCATCCCGGCCAGGATCCCGGTGAATAACAGCGGGTTGAGCAGGTTCCACCAGCCCTTGTGCGGGGCGACCACAAAGCCCCACAGTTCCGCCAGAAACCGGCCGGACCAGGTCATGTAGTTGACCGCGGCACTGGTCAGCGGATTCTGCGTCATGCCCGTATAGGCATACCCCCAGTCATCCCCGGCCACCGGCATCCAGCGGCTGATCAGCCAGAAGAACACGAAAAACATGGCCAGCAATGCGGCTGTGATCAGCTGTTCGGTTTTTCCTGTGTCTTTTTTCATCCGGCTTCAACCTGTTCTTTCCGGCGGATTCCCGCATCCGTTCTGATATCAATGTTCACGGAGTCAATGACTCTGTCTGTCAGTGTATCATAAACCACGATATTCAGTCCCCTTGTATTGAGCGAGTACTCTTCCCCGTCGATGAGAATCGAGCAGATGCTGCCGCTGTAGAAGCCGGCACTGTCCAGGGAGAATACCGCCTGGCCACCGTCAATCGTGCCCTGCAGATGCAGCGGTTCTTCGGTCAGTTCCTCACGGATTTCACCGTCCGCAATGACCGCATAGTAGCTTTTGCGTACCTGGCCGGCCAGGTCATACTGCAGGCCCAGTTCCCGCCAGTATTCGCGGGCGGTGTCGCTCATGGCGCCGGAGCAGTCATCATTGACCGCCATCAGCACGGCATACCGGCTGTTTTTCAGCAGGCGCATGTACGTTTCAATATCATATGTATCGCTGAGGGTGAAGTTTTCCGTCAGGGCATCATAATAGCCCCTTGTCTTTTCATACTGTTCATCCGTTACCGCCGCGATGCCATGATCCTGCAGGATTGTTTCCATGACCGCTGTCAGCTTCCGGGAACCCCAGAAGTTGGCATGGGTGATCAGCCGTTCCCGCGGGGCATCTTCCTGCAGCCGGGCAAAGTTCTCCGGCAGCATGAAATTGAAGTATTCCGCCCCGTGATCTGCCGCATATGTGCTCAGTGTATTGTAAATACCATCGTTCATGTTGTTTCCGGGCAGATCGATCAGGATCAGCCTGATGTCATTGTCCTGACACAGCTGTGTGATCTTATCCAGATATTCCGCCATCAGCGGCTGCATCTCCACCCCCGCCTCACTGTCAGCCGGTTCAAACAGCCTGACCTCTTCATAAGTTCCGGCAATGGCGGAATAACCCTTCATCGGGGAACACATGATATCAGCCGGCATGAAATCGCTGCGGCTGAGTTCCTTCCAGCGGTCATGATAGCGGATGTTGGTCAGGTAGTAACTCAGTTCCGAGTGGGACGGGTCTCTTGTGCAGATATCATGCACGGCCTCACGCTTCACCGCTGACCACTTCATCGGATCAATGGCCAGACGGATCTGCCCTTCCCCGGAATTCAGCACGGATTCGGGGATCAGTTCCCAGCAGAAGCGGCAGTCCAGCACAACGGCCTGCGGATGCTGGAAACGCAGCGCCTCCTTCAGCATGTAATAACTCAGGAAAATGCTCTGGTGGCCGCTGCCCAGGTTATAGCTGCGGATGCCGGTGTCATTGTAGATCTGCTGGGGTGAGAAGGCATTGGCCATGACGCTGCTGCCCAGAAACAGCACATCCACCGTGTCCGGTTCCATGTCATAGAAGCCGGAGATCGTGGCGGTTGTCGGCCAGTTGGAATTGGCATAGGTGAACTTCGGCGCCAGGACTTCATTCGTCCTGAAAAGACCGGCAGTCAAGATGGCCAGAAAGCACAGATATTTCAACAGTTTCCCTGCTCTTTTCATATCAGAAGCCTCCGTAGATGAAATCGCCGGCCGCGAAGCCATACCCGTATGTACCGAAAATCCAGATCATGAAAATCATGCCGAAACACAGCCCCCAGCGCACCGCAATGTTCTGTCTGGCATACCAGGCCCGCACGGAGCCCTTTGTCTGGGCAGTGCTGATGATGGCCATGATGATCAGGGAAACGATCAGAACGATCCAGTCCTTGCCGTCCAGACCCAGCCGGCAGACGGAACCGTCAAACAGTGTCCACGGGTTCCACACCCACATCCGCCGAATGAAAGACACCGCCGCCCGCAGGCCCGGCGCCCGGAAAACAATCCAGCCGAGCATGACCCAGAAGAAGGTGCCAAGCCGCCGGAATGTACGGTAAACAATTGTATTCTCAGCCACACCAGCTGCCGCATACAGTTTTTGCCGCAGGCCATGGCTCAGCCGCCCGCAGATCTGGTAGATGCCATGCATCAGACCCCAGACAATGTAGTTCAGCCCGCTGCCGTGCCAGATGCCGCTGACCAGGAACGTGATCAGCAGGTTGATATACCGGCGCAGTTCCCCTTTCCGGCTGCCGCCCAGCGGGATATAGATATAATCCCTGAGCCAGCTGCTCAAGCTGATATGCCAGCGGCGCCAGAATTCCTGTATGGAAAGTGCCATGTACGGATGATCAAAGTTTTCCGCCAGCCGAATGCCGAAAAGACCGGATACACCCTGGCAGATGGTGACGCAACTGAAGAAATCCGCATACAGCTGGAAACTGTAAAGAATGGCCGCCAGCCAGAGATATGTCCCGCTGTACTGGGCGGAATGATCAAACACCCGGCCGGCAAAGATACCGGCTTTATCCGCAATCATCAGTTTCAGGAAAAAACCATAAAGGATCAGCTGCAGGCTCCCGAAGAACTGTTCTTCATTGAATCTGTGCCCTTCGTAAAGCTGCGGGCCCAGCTGTCTGTGCCGGGGTATGGGGCCCTGGATGATCTGCGGAAAAAACGAGATGAACAGCGCGTATTTCAGAAGATTATGCTCCGCCTGCGTGTCACCTCTATAGATATCGATCAGATAGGCGGCAATCTGCAGGGTATAAAATGACAGACCCACCGGAACGATCAGGCTGAAGCCGACCGTCACAAAACCGGACAGTTTCACCAATAACAGTGGCAGCACCGACAGCAGCACCCCGCCGCCAAGCAGCACCCTGTTTCCGCTGTTTTTCTCCAGCAGGAGGCCGGCCAGCCAGCTGACAAGGATCGTGGCCAGAAACAGGATCCCGTCCAGTTTCCGGCTCATCAGGGACGCATAAAAGAAAACACTGCCCGCCAGCAGCACATACCATCGATATTTCACCGGCATGATGTAATAAAGCACTACCGCAGCCAGCAGAAACATGTAGAAAGCAAGCGATGTATACTGCATGAATTCTCCTGTCTAATCTTATCATTGAATGCGCAAATGCAAAACAGCGACAATTGCCCGGCCCGCTCGGGATAAAAAAGAAATCCGGATTATTCCGGATTCCCGATGATATATGGTGGTGGGGGCAGCGGGACTTGAACCCGCACGGTGTTGCCACCAACGGATTTTAAGTCCGTTGCGTCTGCCCATTCCGCCATGCCCCCTGATACAAAAAAAGTGGAGGTTCCTACCGGGATCGAACCGGTGCTCACAGAGTTGCAGTCTGTTGCCTTACCACTTGGCTAAGGAACCATTCCTTCGATGCAAGAATTATTATAAGCACGAACAACATAAAAAGCAACTAAAACAATTCAGCCCCCTGCCGGGCAGGAGGCTGAATCATAATTGAGGTTATTCGCCGATCTTGACTTTGTTCCAGCGGTCGGACAGTTCCTGCCGCAGGACTTCGTTGAAGTGGAAGATTTCATCCTTCTCGTAACCGTCACGCGGAATGTAAGCGGAGATGCCGCCGTACAGTTCTTCATCCGTGGACATTTCATCGAATACCTGCTTGTTGACAGCGGTGTAGCCGATGGTTTCGGAGTTGGCATAAGATGCGTCATAGTCGGTGATGTAGTTGACGAACGCATTGGCCAGACCCGGGCAGCCGGCATTGGCCGGAATGACCATGGCATCAATCCAGATGTTTGTGCCCTGGTGCGGTTCCAGATAAGACATGGATTCGTTTTCAGAGATGACATAGGCTGCATCGCCGGAGTACATCAGGGCGATGTCCTTTTCGCCGTTCATCATGGCATCGATGACTTCATCGGTGACATAAGCCGGTTCAACTGCCTTGTCCATCTGAACGAGCCACTGATAAGCTGCTTCGATTTCATCCGGATTCTCGGTGTTCATGGAGTAACCCAGAGCCTTGAAGGCAACCATGAAGGCATCACGCTGGCTGTCATACATGAAGACTCTGCCCTTGTATTCTTCGTCCAGCAGGATGTCCCAGCCCTTTTCTTCGATGACGGCCGGATCAACATTGTCGTGGTTGTAAACCAGACCGACGCTGCCTCTGAAGTACGGAACGGCATATTCCAGATCCGGATCGAATGCCTTCTGCATTTCAAGGGCAACCGGGTCCAGCTGATCCAGGTTGGTCAGGGCTTCCTTGTCCAGCTTCTGCAGCATGCCTTCGTCAATCAGGCGCTCGATGCTGTAGTCAGACGGCACCAGCACATCATAGGCACTGCCGCCCAGCAGTTTTGTATACATGGTCTCGTTCGAATCGAATGTTTCGTAGTTGACCTTCGCATTGTACATCTTCTCAAAGTTTGTCAGGACGCCGTCCCCGATGTATTCGCCGGCATTGTAGACGTTGATGACGCTGCAGCCGTAGGTTTCCTTGGCATCAATTGTTTCTTCAGCATCAGAGGAGCCGGAGCCGCTGCAGGCTGTCAGCACCCCGAGGCTGCTGATCAGAAGAATTTTAGAGAGTGACTGCTTTTTCATTTTTCTTTCCCTTTCTTTCCCGAATCATCGGAACAACATTCATGAGAATCAGTACGATGGTAATAACGTAGACAATGATGGCGGACAGTGCGTTGATGGTC
The DNA here is from genome assembly GCA_017543005.1 of Solobacterium sp. GTDB lineage: Bacteria > Bacillota_I > Bacilli_A > Erysipelotrichales > Erysipelotrichaceae > Bulleidia. The sequence goes on from JAFWEA010000110.1 coordinate 5,922, forward strand.
GGGTTGACCCGCTTGACGGCACCGTAGACGTAGATTGATATATTCGACACACCGGGACCGGTGGTGAATAACGAGATAACGAAGTCATCGAAGGACATCGTGAAGGCAACCAGCGCGCCGGAGATAATGCCCGGGCGGATCTGCGGGATGATGACCTTCCAGAGGGCCTGCAGCGGGGTGCAGCCAAGATCCAGGGCCGCTTCGGCAAGATTGGGATCCAGGCCCCGCAGCTTCGGCATGACCGACAGGATCACATACGGGATACAGAAGGCAATGTGGGCCAGCACCATGGTCACGAAGCCGGTCTTGATCTTCAGCGAAGTGAAGAACAGCATGAACCCGATGGCGGTGACGATATCCGGGTTGAGCATCGGCAGGTTGTTGACCTGGGTGATGGTCTCGCGCAGGATGCGGTTGCTTTTGGAAAGGCCGATGGCTGTGATCGTACCGACAATCGTGGAGACAATCGTCGCAATCACTGCACACAGCACCGTATAGCCGATGGCCGACATGATCATCCGGTCAGCGAACATCTTCTCATACCACTGCAGGGAGAAGCCCGTGAAGCGGGTGAGAGATTTGGATTCATTGAAGCTGAACAACACCACATACAGGATCGGCAGATAGAAGAAGGCCAGGATCAGGGCTACAAAGATGCGCTCATGCAGTTTTGTCTTATGTTCCATCAGTCGAGCACCTCCTTGTTTTCATGATCCAGCTTGCGCATGACATACATCGAGATCAGGATGATGATGGCCATGATCAGGCTGATGGCCGAACCGAAGTTCCAGTCGCCGGATGTGATGAAGTAGTCTTCGATCAGGTTACCGATCAGGACATACTGGCCGCCGCCGAGGAACTTCGGGATAAAGAAGCTCGAGACCGCCGGCAGGAAGACCAGGGTGATGCCGCTCACCACACCGGGCAGCGACAGCGGCAGGATGACCCGCCTGAATGTCTCCGCATCGTTGGCCCCCAGGTCATGGGAAGCGACGATGAGGTTCGGATCGATCTTGGAGAGTGAAGTATAGATTTCCAGAATCATGAAGGGCATGAAGTTGTAGATCATGCCGACATAGACCCGCATCTCGGTGCTGAAGTCCACATAACCCAATAACCCTCGCCAGGCATAGGTTCTGACCAGGACGTTGATCCACATCGGCAATGTAACCAAGAGGATCATGATCGCCTGGTTGTTCGGCTTCATCTTCGCGAAGATATACGCGGTCGGATAACCGATCAGGATGCACAGGCCGGTGGTGATGAAGGCCATCTTCAGGCTTCGCCAGAGCACGGTCGGGAAGATCGTATCCCGGAAGAAGCGGGCAAAGTTATCAAACGTGAACTGAAAGGTCAGTACCGAATTGCCTTTGACCGTGAAGGCATAGAGCACGATCATGATCATCGGCAGGACGATCATGATGAAGGCCCAGACAATATACGGATAGACCATCTTGCTGAAACTCTTCATGCTTACACCATCTTTCTCATAACGTGGATGTCTTCCGGATTCCAGCGCAGACCGATTCTCTGCCCCTCACGGATGTGATCGGTCGTTTCGATCTTGAGCTCACGGCCCTGGGTGGAGAAGGTAACCTGGTAGTCCCCTTCCGTAATGGTTTCATCATCGAAGTCATATTTGACATCCCAGATCTCAACCCGGGAATCATCTTCCAGATTCCAGGCGGCCGCGTCAGCCCAGCGGATCAGGTCGGTATCCAGGGCCACGGACTCCTTGATTTCCTCAACGGTCTTGTAGAAGTCGAAGGCCTGGATTGCCTCTTCGTTTTCTTTGTCCTCGACCGCAGCCGGACGGACAACGTGGATGTTTACGGTGATGCTGGTGCCCTTCTCGGTGGCGAAGGTGCAGTGGTAGGTGCCGACTGCTTCCTTGACGTCATAGTTGACTCTGGTCAGGGATACGTAATCGTCGTCATCGTTCCAGGCCTGAGCGTTGGCTCTGGTGATCGCTTCGCTGGCGGTCAGGGACGGGACGTCCTCGATGTCCATCGTGAAGCCCGAAGCGCTGATTCTCTCGTGGGCCTCGGCGTTGACCACGTCATGTTCCCCGGTCACATGCAGGGTGACGGTCTTGGAGGTACCGGACGAGGTTTCGGCAATGACTTCGTAATGCACGCCCTTGAACAGCACGGACTTGACTTCGCCATTCAGCAGGCCCCGGTTGCGTTCCACGATATCGATGTCTTCCGGCCGGATGACGATATCAACCGGTTCATTTTCATGGAAGCCATGGTCAGCGCATTCATAGTCGTTGTCATCGAAGTGGACCAGGTAGTCCTTCTTCATAATGCCGTCGATGATATTCGAGTCGCCGATGAAGCGGGCGCAGTATTCGTTGACCGGTTCGTTGTAGACTTCCGTCGGCGTGCCGATCTGTTCGATTTCACCGTCTTTCATGATGACGATCTTGTCGGACATGGTCAGGGCTTCTTCCTGGTCATGGGTGACAAAGATGAAGGTGATGCCGACTTCCTGCTGGATCTGCTTGAGTTCCAGCTGCATTTCCTTCCGCAGGTTCTTGTCCAGGGCGCTCAGCGGTTCATCCAGCAGGAGCACCTTCGGTTCGTTGACCAGGGCTCTGGCAATGGCGACCCGCTGCTGCTGGCCGCCGGACATCAGGGAGACATCACGGTGTTCAAAGCCTTCCAGGCCGACCAGGGAGATCATTCTCATGACCTTCTGGTCGATGATGTCCTTCGGTTCCTTCTTGATCTGCAGGCCGAAGGCAATGTTGTTGTATACATCCAGATGCGGGAAAAGCGCATATCTCTGGAAAACGGTATTGATATCCCGCTTGTAGGCCGGAATGCCGGCAATATCCTGCCCGTCGATCAGCACGTGGCCTTCATCGGGATCCAGGAACCCGGCAATGATCCGCAGCAGTGTGGTCTTGCCGCAGCCCGACGGACCCAGCAGGGTGACGAATTCATTCTCTTCAATATCCAGGGAGATGCCCTTCAGCACCACCTGGTTGTTGAATGTCTTGACAAGATTTTTTACCTGAACGAGTTTTTTCATGATCTGTCCCTCTCTTAGAAAATCGGCGGTGTGCTGATCCAGAGCACACTGGCCGGACGGTCTGAGCGGTTCTCCAGATAATGACCGGCATCCCCGCTGATGTAGAATGTTTCACCTTTGCGTACAAGACTCCCCTTTCTGTCCTGTCCGCGGACCAGATAGATCCGGCCGGCAAGCACATAGCCCATTTCCTGTCCTTCATGAGGATCAATGCGTTTGGACTGGGCGCCCGGCTTCAGTTCCAGCAGGATCGGCTCCATGTCGTTCTTCTGGGCATTCGGCACGATCCAGTGAATGGTCTGTGTCTCCTGTTCGTCCAGGAAGGCATCGGCCTGGGTAAAGACAATCTGGCTTTCTGCCTCTTCGGCGAAGAAGTTGGACATGGTCGTGCCCAGCGCCTCCGTGATGTCCTCCAGTGTCTGGATGGACGGTGAAGCGAGATTGCGTTCCAGCTGGGACAGAAAACCCTTGGTAAGTTCTGTCCGGCTGGCCAGTTCCTCCAGCGTCAGATCGTTTTTGATGCGCAGCTGACGGATTCTTTTTCCGATGTCCATGGCAGCCCCTCTGTTTAGCATTGCTAAACATTTCCTTTCTGATTATGAAACCCAGATCATTATATAAAAAGTATCGCGGAATGCAATACTTTTTTAAACTTTTTGTTTAATTATTCTAAACCCCTGGAATTATTCCAGAATGTAGGCGAAATAATCTCCTTTATCGGGATAGTATTCTAACATTTTGTCGTAGAAATACTGTTTGATCTCCGGTGTATATTCCCCGGTCCGCCGGTATACGGTCAGCTTCAGGCCGGCAATGGTGCGCTCATGCACCGGCTCATAGACCGCCTGCACCAGAGGCTCATGCCAGATCGCTTCGGTGATGATGTCATACATGTGCTGGTAGTCCTGATCGATATACTGGATGGGATCGATCGTGATGACATAACTGAGGTCGCCCAGCTTGTGCGGGAAGCCGTCCCGGATATCCAGAATCGCCTGATACAGCAGCGGCGGATGGATGTCCGGCAGGATCGAATTGCGGATCATGTCTTCGTTGAGAACCGCCGAACCGCTGGACAGATAGAAATACATGCCTTCCC
>JAFWEA010000111.1 GCA_017543005.1 Solobacterium sp.
GCAACCAGGCAGGAAGTCAAGGACGCAGCCGCCCAGCTTTCCGCCCTGGCAATCATCATCGTGACACAGGAAAAGGCCACCAGGTGCAGACATTTGCGGAAGACAAACTGCGGCAGGGAAAACAGGAAGCGGATCAGCAGCAGTCCCAGCACGCAGGGAATGATAAAGACCAGGAAATCACGCAGACAGTGCACGACCTGCACATACAGCGGGATGGCCATCAGATAGTCACGGTAGAACAGCAGGATCATGGCTGCCCCGAGCACCGTCAGTACCGCCCCGGTAACCAGGCCGACAGTCCGGCTGCTGACCCGGTTGGCAAAGCGGGCCGATACCAGTGAGGCCACGGTGGCCGTCACCATGCACAAGATCAGCACCGGCCACCTTTCCAGCACGATGGCCGGATGAATCAGGATATGGCTGACTGAGGCAATCAGGGCCGTAAACGTCATGATAAAGGTACTGGTGCCAACCGCTGTCTTGAGTTCCATGCCGAGAAAGACCGTGAACACCACCAGCATCATCATCCCGCCGCCGGTGCCCACAAAGCCCGTGCCAAACCCGATCGTCAGGCCGAAGAACAGCGATATGCATACACCCTTCCAGTCCAGGGCCGCCCCTTTCGACACCGTGCTGTCCCGGGAGGTATCCGGTTTGACCAGGAAGCGGATGCCGATGAAGAAAGTCAGAAACAGCGTAAAGCTGCCCAGCACGAAAATGCCTGCCAGCCAGGCCGCATAGCTGCCGGCCGTGCACATAACCAGGATGCACACCAGCATGATCCAGCCGCGCTTCAGATCAATATTCTTATGTTTCGCATAAGTCAACGCGGTAACCGCCGAACCGAGAATGTCGGAAGCCAGGGCAATGGCCGTGGCCTGATAGGCACCGGTTTCCCCGGCAAAGGACGGACACAGAACGATCAGGATCGGAACCATGACCGTCGCCGCCGACAGCCCGGCCAGACCCGTGCCGATCCCGGCCCCGAGTGATGCGATGATGTACCAGCAGTATTCCATCATAGACGGCATAATTCTAGCAAAATATCGCTTTATTTACCGTATTTTTTTGCTTTCTGAACAAAAAAACAGGAGCAGTTCCCTGTCCTGTTTCCTTCAGCCTAACAATGCAAAGGACTGCGGCCCCATACAGACCGTATCCCCCTGCAGTTTTGCTTTGCCGGTCAATGCCAGAATCGTTCTGCCCGAAAGCGTTTCTTCTTTCAGCTGCCTGTCGGTTCCCGATACATTCAGCACACAGACCAGTTCTCCCCGGCTGTACGCGAACACGTCCTGACCGCCGGGAGCTGCCAGTACCGCAAACGGCGCATCCGCCTGCAGATCCGGGCAGCGATGCCGCCAGGCGATCCATTTCTTCGCTTCCGCCAGCAGGGATGCCGGATCCTGTTCCTGCGCGGATACCGTCACCGCCTCCGGCAGCGGTTCAACCGGCAGGTACAGCCTGTCCGGATCCGCCGTGGAAAAGCCCAGGTTCAGACTGTGATCCCACTGCATCGGGGTCCGGCTGCCGGTGCGCTGATAGCCGCCTTCCTTTGTCGGCAGATCCCGGTACGTCATGCCGATTTCATCGCCATAGTAGACAAACGGCACCCCGGGCATTGTCATCAGGAAAGCAAAATACAATTTCATCTCAGCCGCCGAAAGCGTGCGGGCCGGACGGGGCGTATCATGATTGCAGGTAAACATCGCAATATAGCCGCTGCCCCGTGTCTGTTCGTACTTCGGCAGATAATCATCCAGAAACCGCCGGATATCCCCACCGCTGTCTTTCCGGAAATAACTGCGGTCTTCCCCGCCGTTTTCATAATCCCGCAGCAGGGTGTTATAGCCGTTGCCGGCATGATCCAGATAGAAATCCATATGAAAGCCACCGCCGTTGATGGCCTGCACCGGGTTGGACCATTCGCTGACCAGGGCCGCTTCCGGGTATTCCCTGTCCAGCATGTTCCGCACATCCCGCCAGATGGCCGCGGTCGCCGACTTGTTTTCATCATCGTTTTTCACCAGGGAATCGGCCATGTCCACCCGGAACCCGTCACAGCCCTTCTCCAGCCAGTACCGCATGACATCCTTCATCGCTTCCCGGGTTGCCAGGGCTTCCGGTGCATCCACGGCGCTCATCCACTTCTCCGTACGGTTCAGCCAGCCGTAGTTCAATGCCGGCTGCGAGGCAAAGAAGTTCAGCATATAAGCCCCGCCCCGTTCCTTCATGCCGGAAATATACGGATGGCCGGCAATCCCGGCAAACGGATGGTCCGTCCACACATAGCGGCCCCAGTA
>JAFWEA010000112.1 GCA_017543005.1 Solobacterium sp.
ACAACCAGACTCCGGGAAACGAAAGAATGCAGGAAATCGCCAGTGCCATCAGTGAAGGTGCTCATGCATTCCTCTTCGCCGAATATAAGATTCTGATTATATTCGTCGCTATTCTGTTTATTGCTATCGGTGTCGGTCTGGGCAACTGGGTCACAGCGATCTGCTTCGTTATCGGTGCGCTGTTCTCCACTCTGGCCGGTTACTTCGGCATGTCCGTAGCTACCAAGGCCAATGTCCGTACAGCCAATGCAGCCCGTGAAGGCGGTATGAACAAAGCTCTGTCCATTGCTTTCTCCGGCGGTGCTGTCATGGGTATGTGCGTAGCCGGCTTCGGTGTCCTCGGTGTCAGCTGCATCTACCTGGTTACCGGTAATGTTGATGTGCTCTCCGGCTTCAGCCTGGGTGCTTCCTCCATCGCTCTGTTCGCCCGTGTCGGCGGCGGTATCTACACAAAGGCTGCTGACGTCGGTGCTGACCTGGTCGGTAAGGTTGAAGCAGGCATTCCGGAAGACGACCCGAGAAACCCGGCTGTTATTGCCGATAACGTTGGTGACAACGTCGGTGACGTTGCCGGTATGGGTGCTGACCTGTTTGAATCCTATGTCGGTGCGCTGATTTCTGCCCTGACACTTGGTATTGCCTATTATCAGGCTGCCGGTGCCCTGTACCCGCTGCTGATCTCCGGCTGCGGTCTTCTGGCCTGCATCATCGGCTGCTTCTTCGTCAGAGGTGACGAAAAGGGCAACCCGCAGACTGCTCTGAACATGGGTACATATGCTGCTTCCGCAGTTGTTCTGCTGATCGCGTTTGTCTTCAGCTCCAGACTGTTCGGCAACATGAATGCCGCTGTCGCCATCGTTGCTGGTCTGATCGTCGGCAACCTGATCGGTATCATTACCGAACACTACACATCGGCTGACTACAAGTCCGTCAAGAAGATTGCTGAGCAGTCCGAAACAGGTGCTGCGACAACCATCATCTCCGGTCTTGCTGTCGGTATGGAATCCACCGCTGTTTCCATCCTGCTGATCTGCATCGGTATCTTCGTTTCCTATCAGGTCATGGGTCTGTACGGTATTGCTCTGGCTGCTGTCGGCATGCTGTCCACAACCGGTATCACCGTTGCGGTTGATGCTTACGGACCGATTGCCGATAATGCCGGCGGTATTGCCGAAATGTCCGGTCTGCCGGATGAAGTCCGTGAAATCACCGATAAGCTCGACTCCGTCGGCAACACAACAGCTGCCATGGGTAAGGGCTTCGCAATCGGTTCTGCTGCCCTGACGGCTCTGGCTCTGTTTGTTTCCTATGCCCAGGCTGTCAAGCTGAATGCCATTGACATCATGAACTACCGGGTTATCATCGGTCTGTTCATCGGCGCAATGCTGCCGTTTGCCTTCTCGGCTATGACAATGTCTTCCGTTTCCAACGCGGCTTATAAGATGATTGAAGAAGTCCGCCGTCAGTTCCATGAGATTCCGGGTATCCTGGAAGGAACTGCAAGACCGGACTACAAGTCCTGCGTTGCCATCTCCACAACAGCATCTCTGCACGAGATGATGGTGCCGGGCATCATGGCGGTTGTTGCACCGCTGATCATCGGCATCCTGCTCGGCCCGGAAGCTCTGGGCGGTCTGCTGGCCGGTTCTCTGGTTACCGGTGTCATGATGGCAATCTTCATGTCCAATGCCGGCGGTGTCTGGGACAATGCCAAGAAGTACATCGAAGGCGGTCACCATGGCGGCAAGGGCTCTGAGGCTCACAAGAACGCAGTCGTCGGCGATACAGTCGGTGACCCGTTCAAGGATACATCCGGCCCGGCCCTGAACATCCTGATCAAGCTGATGACAGTTGTGGCGCTGGTCTTTGCCCCGCTGTTCCTGGCCATCGGCGGTCTGCTGTAATTAATCTGGTTTCCTGAAACCCGCGGACAGTTCCGCGGGTTTTCTTTTTTGCATTTTTCGAAGTATAATAAAAAGGTCGTGGAGCTGAGTTTCACAAACAGAGCGCCTGGACTGCATCATCAGCAGTTGACGAGGACCGTACCGATCGAAAGATTCGGCGGATGGTACGGAGGCCTGATACGGCCTTAACAATGGGAAAAAACAGTCCGTGAGGGCTGAACAGATCCATTCGGTATCCTCCATGACAAGCACATATTCATAGGAGGATGTTTTAATCATGTGTGGAATTACCGGATTTACAGGCAACAGCCGGGCTTTGCCGTTTTTACTGCAGGGTCTGGAAAAACTGGAGTACCGCGGCTATGATTCGGCCGGGGTTACTCTGGTCAGCGCAGAAGGTCTTAAGACATGGAAGGAAAAGGGACGGCTCAGTGCCCTGGAAGCACAGCTGGACATTGAACACTGTCCGCAGCGCTGCGGCATCGGTCACACCCGCTGGGCAACCCATGGTGTCCCGAGCAATCTCAATGCGCATCCCCACAACAGCATGGACAACATGATCTCGATTGTTCATAACGGCATTATCGAAAACTATCTGGAACTGCGGGCGGATCTCGAAGCGAAGGGCTATGTCTTTGCCTCGGAAACGGATACCGAAGCGGCTGTGCATCTTTTGGACTTCAACTATAAGCAGACCGGGAATATGCACGATGCGGTGTATGCGACCATTGCCGGCCTGGAAGGCAGCTTTGCCCTGTGCATCGTTTCCTGCCATGATGCCGAAACGATTTATGTGGCCAAGAAAGAAAACCCGATGATCGTCGGCAAAACCGGTGATGCAGCCTTCTGTGCCAGTGACGCGACCGGCCTGCTGTCCTTGACCAAGGATGTCCTGCCGCTGGATGACGGGCAGATTGCCATCCTGAAACCGGGCAGTGTTGTCCTGACGGACTTTGCCGGCCGGGAACTGGAACAGAATTGGATCCATATTCCGTATGACATGGAAGCGGCCCAGAAGGGTGGCTACGACAGCTTCATGATGAAGGAAATCCACGAACAGCCGGAGGCTGTGCGGGAAACCCTGCGCGGCCGGTTCGACAGAAATGACCACATCCGGATGGATGAAATCGATGCTCTGAAGCTCGATTGGAAACGGCTGCGGCGGACCTACTTCATTGCCTGCGGGACAGCCTATCATGCCTGCATCTATGCCCGGACCCTGTTTGAACGGTATGCGGATATCGATTCGTTTGTCATGCCGGCCAGCGAATTCCGTTACGGCACCCCGAAACTGGATGAAGACACACTGTGCATCTTTGTGTCACAGTCCGGGGAAACCGCCGATACGCTGGCTGCCGTC